>JAYTAK010001031.1:0-6729 GCA_043737515.1 Candidatus Kuenenia sp.
TCGTGCCATAGATCGGATTGTGGCAAGGTTGGCAAAACGCCGCAACCCGCATCTCGCCAACGCATTCGCTGGTGCTCCGCCAGTCGCGCCTTGATGGATCGGGTGGCCGTGGCTGGACTGAGCGGAGCGAAGGAAGCTCAAAAATAGTGGCGAGTGGTTAGTGGTGAGGGTGGCCGGGGCTGGACTGAGCGAAGCGAAGGAAGCCCCGGTTGCGGAGGAAAGACTATGACAGAAGAAAACGGGGTGGCCGTGGCCGGACTGAGCGAAGCGAAGGAAGCCCCGGGGTTTCGGGCTGGCGCCCTCCAACCCCGGCCACCCACCAATCTATTGCTGACAGTGCAACAGCTACGTCCTGCACAGGGAGAATCGATCTGGAGGCGATGCCTGAGTTTGGATAAAGTCCAGCCCGCCTCTCGCCATCTGAAACCCACTGCCCACTGCCCACTGCCCACTAACCACTAACCACTAACCACTAACCACTGCCATGACACAGAATCCTCAACAGCCGGACTTTTCGCGGTCATTCTGCGTCATGCTGCATGACGTCGCACCGATCTATGCCTCGCATGTGGCCACGTTCACGAAGTCTCTGGCACCGTTGGTGGGAAACGCGATGTCGGCCGCCGTCGTGCCGTGCTGGGGCGGAGTCTCTTTGTGCGACAAGGATCGACCGTTCCTGGACCGCGTCCGCGCCGAGTACGCAAACATCCAGTTGCATGGTTACGAACACTTTCGACCAGGGCGCGGCGGGCTGCTGTCGAAGATTGCGGATGGGAAGGACGAAATGAATGGCCTCGACTCCGCCGAGACCGACCGTCGCCTCGCCGCAGGCCAGGAGATTTTGGAACGCTGGATGGGCCAGCCAGCCAGCGGGTTCATCGCGCCGACTTACAAGATCGGGTTTGCAACGCCGGAGCGACTCGCGAAATTCGGCATTCACTATACGGTGGGATATGGTCAGGTGGTGACATCCACAGGTCAGCGGCTGCGGTTGTCGAGCTGGATCTGGGACGTGTCGCCGATCCGTGTCCTGTGTCATGCGGGATACAGGTTGGGGGAACTGCAATACCGGCTCCGGAGACATGCTCTGCCGTGTGTCGTCCTGCATCCGCTTGATCTGGAACGCGGGTTTCTTCCGCAGATTGAACGAACTGTGCAGAAACTGCTGCGCGCGGGGCGACAGCCGGTGTTGCTCGAGTCCCTGGGATACGGCGCTACGCCTTCACATGTTCCTGCTTGATCATGCGTCCTGAGATGAATGTCGCACCGCGCCAGTGAGTCCGGACCAGTCCTGCATGAGACATCAAGGCACGCGCGACCGTGGCCATGACAAACAGCCGTCCCAGAGAGGCGAACGGGACCGTCGCGAGCGGGGATCCCACCAGCCGAAACAGGACGACATCCTGAAAGCATCTGAGACCGAAGGCGATCGCAAACCCCAGCCCTGCACCGTGCGTCAGCCAGTCGATGCTTCCGGTCGTCAGCACTTGCCACAGGCTCCACAGCATGGCACCGAGAGGCAATGCGAACAGGAAAAGCATCCGAACGAATGTGATCGTCAGTTGAGCGGGCGTGAGCGCTCCTTTGAAGATACGGCTCCAGCCATTCCACGATTCAGGCCAGGTGGAATATGAACCAGTCTGGTAGAAACCCTCGCCTTGAGTCACCGCCAGCCGCAGCCCCGCACGTTTCACCACGCGCGCCATTTCCAGGTCTTCGCTGATTGTCGCGCGAACGGAACCCCATCCTCCGAGGGACTCGAACGGTGCCCTGCGGACCATGATGAACGCACCATTGCAGAACGCGTCAGGCCAGTCAGGATCGCTCACACGCTCCGGTCGCAGCCAGATCAGCAGGGCCTCCGCACAACACGGCACGGCCAGGCATTCTCGCAGCGAATTCATGGTGTACTTCGCCGCAATGGACAAGAAATCCAGCTCGCCGCGCTGCATCTCCACGACGCTGGTTCGCAACGCTGCCGGGGCCATGAATTCGCAATCGGCGTCGGTGAAGCACACCATGCTTCCGCTGACACTCTTCATCCCCAGATCCAGAGCGTGCGGCTTTCCGAACCATCCCGGCGACAGTGACGAAACATGGACGACTCGCAGTCGATCGGCGAATTCAAGAGCCAGTCGTTCAAGAATCTCCCCCGTGTCATCGCTGCTGCGATCGTTGACAGCGACGACTTCGAGATCAGGGTAGTCCTGGCGAAACAGTGATCGGATGCAGGTTTCGATGCAAGCCGACTCATTCCGTGCAGCGACAATGACGCTGAGTTTCGGGAGTTCCGACAAATTCGGAGAACTGCTGATCGGCCGCAGTGACGAGTGCTTTCGGTAGGCGTTAAAAAACACAAAGACGAACGGAATCCACAGACAGACAATTGTCCAGGCGAGCAGCGTCAGTCCCATTGCGTAGGGAAAGTCCATGGATTGGATTCCTGTTCAGTGAAGCATCCAGCGACGAACGCCGCCACAGATGCGCTGTGAAGCCTGGTTCACGCCTGACAAAAGGCAAATGAGTAGTGCCCGAAGGAGGCAAATCCACGGAAACAGTGTTCCGGAAGCGCCGATTGCGAACCGGCAGGAGTTCGTGGGCCAGGCTTCCAGCCTGGCATCGATGTATAAGAACGTCAGGATTTTTGAACAACAATGACAAGCTGGAAGCTTATCCCACCTAAAGTCAACAGACCGCGCGAGCAGCGTCCCGGTGGAGATCCCCGCGCGGTTGAGGAAGGCACCATCGTTTAACCGCGTGGGCAACGCCCCGCGCTCGGCAATCTATCCCGCGGGACGCTGCGAGCGCGGCCCGCTGGGCACGCGGTTAAACGAATTATACTTCAAGTGGTTGGAATTGAGGTGGGTTTCATGTTTAACCCGACTCGTAGAGAAGGCCGACATCGCTTCGCGCGGCCTCCTCTACGAGTCGGGTTAAACGACTCATTTTGGGTCGTGTGATGAATAGTGCCAATCGCGAGAGCAGTTTGCCGGACTCGGCGTCCCAGAGTTTCAGCGTCTTGTCATCCGAGCCGCTCAGCACGCGACGACCGTCCAGGCTGAACGCGCACGACCCAACCCAACCCTGATGTCCGGTGAAGGTGCGGAGTTCGGCGACTGACTCTCGGCTGGATGGATCAGACTCGAACCAGATCGGCATCGTCATTCGCCGTTGCGAGCCAGTCTCCTTGATCCGTCCAGACGCCACCCCCCGCTATCCATTCTCAAGAAAGTCACGGTAAGCAAAACTGTCGAGTGACATGTTTCCCGCTCGCTGCCACTTTCGAAGTTCCAGCTTCCGATACCGGCGTCTTTCGGGATGGTCGAGATCGTAGAGGCGGATTGTGACTTCGGCACACCGCTGATCATGGCTGGCCGCGACGGTGTTGGGCTTGATCCGTCCTGTGGAGTAGGTGAACTCGAAATAGTGCTGGTGGTGATAGTCGTCGGCATCGGGACGCACCAAACGATCATCCCACTGAGACAACTTCGCGGACTGGCACGCATCACAGCAATAGTAGAGATTTCCCCAGGTGTAGACTTCACCGATAAACCTGTTGTCTCCCTTCGGCTGGAAGTGTTCGATCGTTTCCTTCGAGACACCGTGGACGGGAAACGCATCACAGAACGCGCAATGAGCCTGTGTCATTTCCTTGAGGACCGGAAGAGCGATGTCATAGGCAGACTGGTTGCCGACGCGATACCAGGCAAACTGCGCCGATGGATTACGACCCCTCAGGTCGAGCCATTTCTGCTTCCACTTCTCCTGGTTTTCGGACCAGAGTTCCGGGGCCGACGGACGCACCTGTTTTCTCACGCGCTGGCCCCCTTCTGCGCGAGTTGCCGCTCAAGCTGTCGCAGTTCGCGTCCCATCAGGTCGCTCAGCGAATGGCTGCGCGTCGCAATCGTCGAGGCCAATTCCTGGACTTTTCGTCCGTCGTCTGGCGTGCCGCTGAGCGCCGCTTCCCGAAGCTCGCGAAACTGCTTGAGCAATTCCTCTGTCTCCGGGTCATACCACTCCGTGATGCCGAGTACATCTTCGACAGCATCAATCCACGTATCGCCCTTGCTGCATGGTTTTGGCTGTCCGATTGTCACCACGCCCGTGGCTTCGTCCGCACGAAGGATGTGGATCCAGCCTTCGTTCGCGGAGGAGATGACAAATGGCGAATGAGTCGCGACGAACATCTGAGCCTGGGGAAACATCGCCTGTGCCGCCGGTATCACTTTCCGCTGCCATGCCGGATGCAGGTGCGACTCCGGTTCGTCGAGCAAAAGGATCAGCGGCAGACTCAGCGGGTCTTCGTGATCGGGGTGAATCGCAGACATCTTAGCAACGCAAGAGACCAGCCATGCGATGATGGACCGCAAACCGTCCGGAAGTTGCTTCAACATCATGGGGACTCCGCCCCAGTAGACTTTGAGCGCGACTTTCGGAGTTGGATCGACCACGAAATAGAACGAGCGTCCGGTGATCTGCGAGATGGCCGCTTCTAACCGGGTCGCAATCTTCATCGCCCTGCCAGGTTGGCCGCTCGGAGCACTCATCGACTCCATCGCTGCCCCCATCTTGATATTGGCCATGCTTTGGCCAATCACGAGATCGGTACCTGCGACGTGATCGAACGAAAGCCACTCTGATTGGTCGCCCACTTGCACGGGATTCATCGCGGCAATCAGTGCATCAGAGACCCGCCCTGTTCCGCGAAATGCCAACGCGGTGACGCCGCCGGCACCGGTTGGACGATCGTCCGGAGATAAGAGTGACTTTGAATTCAGTCCTGAGGCAGTTGCTCCTCTCAACGCGAGTTCCGCGAGTTCCGCACTGTCAATACGGGATGACCACTCGCATCTGTTCAAGACGGTTCCCCAAACTCCGCTCACCTCACCAAACCGGCAAACGACAACGCCATTGACGCTGCCATTTGACGCCCTGGCGTCGAGTTCCTTTCGGTTGCCGAGTGCCGCAGCCAACAAGCACAGCAGCCGCGTCTTTCCTGTCCCGTTCTGTCCTACCAGCAGATGAAGTTCACCTTTCCCTGGCGCGTTAACTTCCGGGAAAGATAGTTGCTGGTCAGCGAACGGCGGAAAACCTCGAAGATAGACCGTCTCAATGCGCATCGTTCCAAGCCTCATTCCTACAAACGCTGGGTTCAATTGTTGCGTCAATCCTCGCTACCAAGGATGAGTCTAGTATTTCGAATCGCGGGCTGCCACTTCAGTCTACCAATTCACAGATCTACTTGCTCTCGGGCGGATTGATACTACGGTTCGGGGAAGTCTGGGGTGACGACGGAAGATCGTCGGCAGGTCTCTGTTTCCCGTAGGACGGCCGTCGCCCAGTCCGACGTGATGCGGCTTGAGCGAGCGGCACGGAAGGAACAGGACGAGCGACTGCGGATCGGCACTGAACGCCAGATGGGCGAAGTGCCGCAGAATGGTGGTTTTGCCCGCTCCCGGCAAACCGATGATCAACCCTTTGCTGTAGGTCTGCCACAACGTCCTGGCTCGGATCGGCAGGTTCGCAGATTCCCGCCGCCGCTCCTTGGCTCCCCGCCGGTCGGCGTCTTCATGGTCGAGGAAGTGCGGCACCTGTGTCTCCCGCTCCTGCTCCCGAAACCTGGCGTCGAGCGTGAGGTTGATGAAACTCTGATCCATCGGAATGTCCGGCCGCAACCGCCCGAACACGGGAATTGTTTTGCACTCCTCGCGCAAGGCCGACTGGCGGGAAAGATATAGTCGGGGCAGTGACGATGCGGTGTTGCCGGGTGCCGCGATTTGGTGTGATTCAGGCACAACCACCGTCGCTGGTCGAGACAAGAACGCAGGTGGCGAACCGATCTCTTCCGGCACGGCCACCGGCTGGTCGAAAATCCAACGGACCAATTCTTCGTATCCCAACGGCGTCTCAGGGCGGTAGTGCGTGTAGGCGCGGAGCCGGATGGAGATGCAGTCCGGGTCGTAGGCGATCCCGGCGAAATCGCAGCCTTCGAACAGGACGGCGCGAAACTTCTCGTTCCGTCCGCCCGCCTGGTAGATTGATTGTCCAATGACGATCCCCTCGAACTTCACGCCGTCGCCTCTGCCCGCTTCCTCGTTCAACTCAAAGCGTTTCTTGTACGTTGGAGTGAAGACCATCAGGATTTTGCGAGCCTGTTCAATCTCTCGCTCCATCCATGTCATCCACGGTTGAGGCTGATGGACGTCGAATTGATCGATCCACGCATCAACACCGTCCTTCCGCAGCCGGTTGGCAAATCTCAACACCCGCTCACGGTGCTCTGGCGAGTCGTGGCTGTAGCTGATGAAGACTCGGGGACCAGTTGGCTGACTCATGGGGAGGATCACTTGCACGGCGAGGCTTGAAGCATGGATACCGACTGAACAGGGGGATTTGATGCCACTCGCCCGAAATCTGCAAGCGAAGAGATTGGCAGAACGATGTGGGCAGAATGATGGAACGCAAATCACTCACTCGTTTGGCTTCATCGTCCTGCCTCCATCGTTCTGCCACCGTCCCGAAACTTTCAAGCGAAGAGATTGGCAGAACGATGTGGGCAGAATGATGGAACGCAAATCACTCATTCGTTTGGCTTCATCGTCCTGCCTCCATTGTTCTGCCACCGTCCCGAAATCTTCAAGCGAAGAGATTGGCAGAACGATGTGGGCAGAATGATGGAACGCAAATCACTCACTCGTTTGGCTTCATCGTCCTGCCTCCATCGTTCTG
>JAYTAK010001032.1:0-2949 GCA_043737515.1 Candidatus Kuenenia sp.
GGCATTTCGACGGGAGGCTATGGGCTGTATCTCAGGACCGAAGACATTGCAAAGTTCGGGCAACTTTATTTGCAGAAGGGACAGTGGCAGGGAAAACAACTTGTGCCCTCAGAGTGGATTGAACTGGCGACTTCGAAACAATTCTCCAATGGCAGCGACCCGACAAAGGACTGGGATCAGGGCTATGGATTTCAGTTCTGGCGTTGTCGGCATGACGCCTACCGTGGTGACGGCAAGGACGGACAGTTCTGCATCGTCCTGCCAAAGTTAGATGCCGTGATTGCGATTACTGCAAATACAGGCGACATGCAGGCAGAACTGAATCTGGTATGGGACAAGCTCCTGCCGGCGTTCCACGACAAGCCACTTCCCGAAGACGCAAGCGGAATCGCAAAGCTCAAGAATGCCTGCGAGAAACTCGAAGTCTACGAGGACAAATCACAGATCGCCGAACGCATGGATGTCCAGGTGAAAGTCGGGATGAACTACCTGATCTATTTGCCCAGGGATTACGCCAAGCAGGAGAAAGTTCCGCTCATGCTGTTCCTCCACGGTTCCGGGGAGCGGGGCGATGATCTCCAGTTGCTGAAGCTCCACGGTCCGCCGAAGTTGATTTCTTCGGGGAAGGAGTTTCCCTTCATTGTCGTCGCGCCGCAATGCCCCGAAAGAGGCCGGTGGTCAACTGACGAACTTGTGGCGCTGCTGGATGGCCTCGAAGCCAAATACAAAGTGGATCGTGATCGAATTTACGTGACTGGCCTCAGCATGGGCGGCTTTGGTACCTTTAGTCTTGCGGCTCGTATTCCGGATCGGCTCGCTGCAATCGCCCCAATCTGCGGAGGTGGCGACCTGCGCACTGCTGCGAATTTCGCAGAGCTGCCTGCCTGGATATTTCACGGGGCGAAAGACACGACTGTCCCGCTGGCGTATTCGCAGCACATGGCCGATGCCGTCAGGAAGCTCGGCGGTGAACCGAAATTCACGATCTACCCCGACGCGGATCATGACTCCTGGACTGAGACATACAACAATCCGGAGTTCTACGAATGGTTGCTGGCACAGAAGCGTGTGAGTAAGGAATAGTCCGCTCGCGGCATTATGCACCTGGACTTGTTGAGTGTTGACCTCCGCGTCCGCACACGGCGGAGTCCGAGAACATGTGCATGTGGAGATCGGCATGCAAATCGGACCCACTTCGGCGCGGAAAACGGACCCACCTGGGAAACGATTTGACCACGGGGAATGGCGTGGTATCCAGGCATACTTCTGTTTGAAGCTCAGCCGTTGGCTGCGGGCCGGAAGGCCCACAGCAGTCAGATCTGCTTTCGAGACATCTTCGGTTCTTCATCGACTCACGGAAGCGAAAGCTTTCACTATTCAACTCAAAGATTTCGCGATGGTGCGTCGGGCGCACAGGATGACAGGCGGTCTGCACGGCGTGCATTGGTCTCTGCACAACCCGACCTCAATGAGGACATCCTTGCCATTAACGCACAGGATCGCCGCTGCGGTCTTCCAACCTCTGCTCAGCAAACGTTTGGAGTGTTGTTTTCCTGAGAAGATTTTGGCGTGCCACTTTACTGCAGTCGCGGAGGTGCGAGCAACTTTGTAGCCGCGTTCGCCAGACCGTGGGCGATCCAGAGGAAACCCACACTCTGCCGTTTCATCGACGACGTGACTCGTCTTTGGTTATCCGAGATCCGCAGCCAGCAAGGTGGCAGTGGCTGGACATGGGAGCGCATGCAGCGACTTGCGCGTCGGCATCTTCCTCGTCAGCGCGTCACACATCCGTATCCCAACGAACGCTTTCGCGTCCGACTCAAGGCAGGATCCGTATGAGGTAATTCTTCCAGTACGAATCTGTGCGGGAGGCCGCTGGCAACAGCGGTCCCTACCGCGATTCCAGCTTATTGAGTTCGCCAGCGTCAATACTGGACCTGTCCCCGTTTTGTTCCCCAAAAAAAGCCAGTGTTTCATTTTTAGGCGGTAAAACACTGGCTTCTGTTATTGTCCCGGGCGGGGGTCGAACCCACAACCTTCGGCTTCGGAGGCCGACGCTCTATCCAATTGAGCTACCGAGACTTGTCGCCGCGAAGTCTACAACGAATTTTTAAACATGGAAGCAAGTTCCGCTTTTGTCCAACATTCAACGACAGTACATTTTTGGATTTGCACTCGCCAATTCAAATTTCGCTTGTGCGACACAAGGAAATGCACCGCATGAACATTATCGAAATCTGTAACGAGCAGGGGTGCCGCGCGAAGATTGCCGTGGATCTGGGTTTCAACTGCTTTTCGTTCACGGCGGTGACGGCGTCGGGAGTCAAAGTTGATGTCCTGTCGGCGGCGGAAGGGTTTGAAGCCGGTGGGCATCCGGCCAGTCGAAGTGGAATTCCGCTGCTGTTTCCTTACCCGAATCGAATCGCTGGCGGACGTTTTTCATGGTCCGGTCAGGATTATCAACTGTCGCCTGATCAAGTTCCGTTTGACAAGACCGGCAATGCGATTCATGGATTTTGCATGGATCGACCGTGGCGCATTGTGTCGCAATCAGAGTCGTCAGTGACGGCTGTTTTCAGAACCAGCGTGGATGCGCCTGAACGATTGGCTCTGTGGCCAGCCGATGCGGAGATTGAAGTCACCTACGAGCTGTGCGGTTCCTGTCTCCGGTCATTGATTACGATCCGCAATCCGTCCGACCAACCGCTTCCCTGGGGCTTCGGGACTCATGCGTATTTTCGGTTGCCGTTGCACTCTTCATCGTCCGCAGACCAATGCACGGTCTATGCACCGACGTCACGAATCTGGGAACTGAATGAATGCCTGCCGTCTGGAAAGGTTCTGCCAGCCGCCAAGAATCTGTCGAACTGTCCCGCGTTCGGCGGACTCAAACTGGACGACGTCTTTACAGAAGTGACGGCAAATCGCGGGCAGGTAACTTGTCGGCTC
>JAYTAK010001033.1:0-2948 GCA_043737515.1 Candidatus Kuenenia sp.
CTGCTGCCCGACGCCTGGCTGAAAAATCACCCCGAACACCGCTGGCAAATCGACGACATCCGGCAGGAAGAAAGAAAACAATCCCGCCAACAAAAGATCCTCAAACGCCGAACCCAGGGCCGCTAATCCGGTACCTGCGGTTTACAGTGCGCTTACTGTCGGCCAGCGTCGGTAACTCAACATGCCGACGCAGCGAAGACGACTCTCCCGGCTCGGGGGAGAAGGACAATGATGAAGATACTCAGGATAACCGGATTGAACACGGGAAACGAGCGGGTTGGCTGGCTCCGATTCCGTTGGAGCCGAAACGGCAAACTGTGCGTGCAAAGAACCCCGTTCGTCGAGCGTCGAACAAGGGTTGTCTGTCGATGGGAATTGGTGATTACCTGCAACTGCTGGACTGGACTGGTCGTCAGATCCGCAGCGACAAACGCGGCGCGATGCCAGCGAATCTGGAACCAATGTTCGAGCGTTGGTCGTCCGAAGTCCATGGAGGTCGCTGCCGAAACACGCGGCCACAACCGAGCCATCAGCATCAACTCCGCCCGCCGAGTATTCAAATAGACCAGCGTCCAAGCCAGCTCCCCAAAGCTGCCTTCCTTACGCAAACGCCGATTTTAAGATGGATGGCACCGTATTCCAGCACCGCTGCGCCGGCTGATTTGCCAGCAGCGTTCGAGCCCAAAAGACGGGAACCGAAACCAGTATAGAAGTTGGCCGCGCGCACCTGGCCTGAGAAGCCGACTAATCAGTCGTGCCCGACCCCAATGATGAAAATGGGGCGATGCTGGATACTGAAGATCCTTCGCAAGCAAGATCCATCCTTATTTCAATTCGCTCCACTTGCTGTTTTGTGACTCATTGAAGTCAATTGGCGTCGCAACGATGATTGTATGTAAAGTTTTGTTTGTAGTGTTTCGATTTAAGATGGTGCGGACAGAACTATCAATGTGCTTCCACTGAGTTCTTCCCAGCTTTTCCGGGTAGTACTTTGCCTGCAGCGCCACCTGCACACTATCATCTTTGCCCGGCACGTCCCCTCCAGACCGCCATCGCCGCCAGACCCCTCTCGACGGACGGCATCTGCAAGATTTGTGTACGCCATGCCGAACAGCTGAAACGCCATTTCTTCGAATGCGGCAGCGACGCCCCCGCCATGTGGGATGATCTTTGAAAAGTCAGTAGTTGTGTCAGTCGCCACAGGTTCAACTCTCTCTGAAGTGATGGGGTGATCACTCTGCTTTGTAGCCATCAATGAAATTGACGATTTTCGCAGCAACAACAACTGGAAACGGCGGGCTCACAAGCCGTGGTGTCACCAAGTCTGTGTCAAGAACCAAGACTGGCACAACTTCCCATGTATCATGAGTGGGATTCAAAATCTTGAGCTCCTGTAGTACCGCGACTTTCTGAGATTCGAGCCACGCACTTCTTTCAAGATGCCGACCGACTGCGCCGCCGTTGTTGCTCAATTCTCCGAACAACTCGTCTCTTTCATTCGCAAGCTCAGCTGGCGTCTTGGCAAGTGAGAATGACTTCGCTTCCAAGGCAAAAAGGATTTGCTTTTCCGTGTCCGCGACAAGAACATCAATATCACCCAGTTCGTCACCGTTCGGGCGCTGAATCTTTTTTCCGGCGAACTTTCGCATATTTGTTCGGACAACAAAGCGGCATTCAGAAGCAATCTTTTTGCCAAGGTACACATTGAACCGATGACCCGCTCGATTGATGACCTTGCCCTGATACGTCCGCATCTCGCCTGACTGAATGTTCTTCAACCGCCCGCCCATGCATAGTCCAAGAAGGTACTCGGCAGCCATCCGAATCGCCCGGCTGCCCCAGTGCAACACCGGTTCATTGGAACCCACAGAAATGAACGGCTTACGAAGATACGAGATCTCGCGATTGAATCGCCAAGGGTAGATGTCTGCTGCACAAAATGGCGATGGAGCTTTTAAGAATTTTGGGCGGGATTTCAGCGTAAGGCGATCAATTGCTGCACGAATGGCCGATTCCTTACTTTCAATTTTCGTTAAGAGGTATTCGACTAGTTTTGATTCCGAGCAACAGCCATCACCGTCGTCGCGGGTATGCGGCGACGCATTGATCACGCCTAGTATGCGATGAAGCTCTGTGATCGAAAGCCCGAACTCAGCACGAGTTGCTACATCCAACTCTTCGACGTAGGTGGGTCGTTCGAGGTCTTGTGCGGGCCGCATTTTCTGCAATAGTCGCCTGTGCTCGTTCACCCGACCTTCGGCCTGCGTCCAGTCGTACGCAGTTTTGAAATCTGCCATCGCGGCATCAAAGCGGCTGTCTTGGATCCGGAGTCTTCCAGACTGTAGCAACTCGATCGAGTGGTTGGATAACTGATACTGATAGAGATCACTCAATCGACCGAAGTAAATAATCTCGGAGGCCAGCGCGAGCAGCCGATCGTAAATTGCCAGCGAGAGTGGTCTACTTCCTTCTGGTGGTCGAGCAGCGACATACTCGATCAAAAATCGACTGGACATTGCAGCTTTGTCGGTCGCAGCCATATCACTTTGTATTTCAGATCGCGTTTCCGTTGTATCTCCGAAGCAAGCGACATGGGTAGCAAAGATCAACTCAAGCATACGGCGTTCTGCAATCACAGATTCTTGTCGAAGAATCAGATCTGGTACCAGTTTTTCTGGAGACAATTCTTTGATCAATGCTTCGAACTGGCTGAATAGGTAAGCCACGACCTGATTGCATGCTGCGTGCCGCTCCCCCTGAGGGAATTCTCCGACGACTCTTTGCATTGTTTGCCGCAGTTCGCGTCCGAGGGAGTCTGCGATGACGTGTTCGTCGAAGGACTGAATTTGTCTGACGTGTGTAAGCGCACTGTAAACCGCAGGTACCGGATTAGCGGCCCTGGGTTCGGCGTTTGAGGATCTTTTGTTGGCGGGATTGTTTTCTTTCTT
>JAYTAK010001034.1:0-2945 GCA_043737515.1 Candidatus Kuenenia sp.
GCGAGATCGCCAGACCCAGCCCCGTGCCACCAAAACGCCGCGTCGTTGAGCTTTCGGCCTGTTCAAACGGATGGAAAATGTGTTCCAGTTTATCGGCCTGAATTCCAATGCCGGTGTCGTGAACAGAGAAATGAAGTCGAACCCGATCTGGCGCAATTGATTCAGCATCGACGTTGAGAAAAATCTCTCCAGCTTCGGTGAATTTGACGGCATTCCCAAGCAGATTCACCAGCACCTGCTGAATACGACCGGAATCTCCGCGCAGATAATCCGGAATCTCCGGTGCGATGCGACAGGCCAGTTCCAGTCCCTTTTCCGCAGCGCGAAGCACCAGCATTTGAGACGCACGAGCGATGCACTCCGAGATGCGGAAATCCACGGATTCCAGCTCCAGTTTCCCCGCCTCGATCTTGGAGAAGTCAAGGATGTCATTCAGCAGTCGCAGCAGAATATGAGCGGACTCGACGACCGTCCCCAGATAGTCCCGCTGATGTGAGCGCAATTCTGTTTGTCCGAGCAATTGAGCCATCCCGATGATGCCGTTCATCGGCGTGCGGATTTCGTGGCTCATGTTTGCCAGAAACGAACTCTTCGCAAGGCTTGCCGATTCCGCCGACACCTTTGCCTGCCGCATCGCTTCCAGGGCCTGCTTCTGGTCCGTGATGTCCATGACTCCGCATATGACGGCTTGTCCCTCAGCGGTTTCGACCGGGCTGAGCCCGACTTTGACAGGAAACTCGGAGCCGTCTTTGCGAACGCCGAACAAGTCGAGGTTCGCCCCCATCGCGCGCTGGGAGGGATTCCTGAAAAACTCATGGCGATGTGCGGGATGCCCAGCTCGAGATTTCTCCGGCACAAGCACTTCGATCGGCTGCCCGATCAGCTCCGCCTGAGTGTATCCAAACAGCTTCAGCGTCAGCGAATTCGCCATCACAATGCGACCGTCGTCACTCATCATCAACAACGCCGCCGGTGAGGCCTCGACCGCCAGACGGAATCGCTCTCGCAACTGATGCTCTTCCGTCACATCGGTAATCGAGCCCGCCATGCGCTGCGCCTGACCGGCCTCGTTCCAGACTGCCTGGCCGCGGGCTCGAAACCAGCGGTAAGCGCCTGATTTCGTGAGTAACCGGTATTCGACATCGTACGGTTTGCGATCACGCAAATGCGAGTTCACGGCTTGCAGCACCCAGTCGTGGTCCGCCGGATGCAGTCGCGTTTCGAACGATGCGAACAGGTTTGGAAACTCGTCGTCCGAGTAACCAACCAACTCCTTCATCCGCGGCGAATAAAAGACCTCGCTCGTCAGGACATTCCAGTCCCACAATCCGTCGGTCGAACCCCGCACCGCCAGCTCGAATCGTTCTTCAATTGCCTGCAGCCTGGCCGTTCGCTCTTCCACGGTACGGTCGAGTTCCGCGTTGGTATGGGCCATTCGCCGATTGACTTGCCGCAGCTCGCGCTCTGCATCGCGAAATGTACGCAGGCCGTACGACAACGCGGCGACATAGGCCAACAGACGCAGCACATGCCACCACCACCAGGCTCCATCCCACACAACGGAATACGTAAACAAAACTCCGGCTGCACCGAACAAGATGGACTGCACGCCGAACAGCCAGTCCTCGGAGTCTCCTGTTGCAAAGAAGCGTCGCACGAAGAATGTTGAGGCGACCAGAAAGCCAATTCCACCGCAGAAGTTCAACACCAGGGCGATACTTGAGAATGTTCCCTCCGGCGTCCTCATCAAGGGCAGGAGGCCGGGAACCATGATCGACGTAACACCGAACACCACGGACAGAATTGCGACCGCCCACGGAAGTCGAAACCCGCCGCATGACTGCGGAACGCGGCTGGAGACCCATAACATTGCGAACAACATTCCTCCGGCGAACGTCGCCGTGCTCCGCAACCAAAAAAAGTGATTGCCAGGCGTCGATGCTGCATGAAACAGATCGAGCACACCCATGCTCGCGAAGCCTGCTGCCATTACCGGATAGTGGTTCGTGTTCGCCTTGTGGCTCAGCTCGGCCAGCAGGATGCCGGCAATGGCCAGCGCAATCAGTCCTCCGGCGCTTTCCACCAGTGCGTGCAGCGGCAATTGCGTCAACCGGAATTCCGGGAAACACAATCCCGCAATTGCTGTACCTGCAATGGGGACAGCCAGCGACAACAGCGTGCCAATGGCCGTCCACGCGACGATGTTTTTTCGTTTGGCCATATACGTCTCCCGCCACATCAGGTTCGACAAAACACTTTGATGTCACGAATGCAGTGGAGTCTGAAAACTCAGGTTCGGCAATCTTCTATTCGCAATCTAACATTGTCAGACGCTGACTTCACGCCACAAAGCGTCCACACTCAAATACTTCATTTCAGCTCGCCAGACGGATCACTCGATTCCGCGAAAGCTGGTGTTCGTTGGGAATCTGTTGACTTCTGTCAACATTTGAAGGTTGCAGTGTTGAAAAAAAACATCACTCAGGGATTCCTGTCGGCAAAGTGGTTTGTTCATAAAGTGTTAACATGAATGGAGTTAAAGCGTTTCACAGGATTAATTCGTGGCTGCGGCATGTGGATTGAATGGCAACATTTCTCGAAGTGATTCCATGTCGGGCTCACAACTTGAACTCAATGCTTTAATCCTGAAAGAATCCAAGTATGTCCAACAGCGACAACGCATCTCCAAAATTCCGCATTACACGACTCGAAGACCGCATCGTGCCTGGCATGATGTCCTGGATGGACTACGGCAACGATTGCGATGACAACGGTTCATCTCGCGGTGGCAGCAGCCGAAACGGATCAAACAAGGGCGGATCAAGCCGCAAGGGCGGATCCAGCAAGAAGGGCGGCAGCTCACGCAAGAACGGATCAAGCAAGAAGGGCGGCAGCTCACGCAAGAACGGATCAAGCAAGAAGGGCGGCAGCTCACGCAAGAACGG
>JAYTAK010001035.1:0-2940 GCA_043737515.1 Candidatus Kuenenia sp.
GAACAATTCCCTCAGGAATTCAAATCTTCAACTCCAGCCACAGCATCAAAACAGAATTCAGAATCCCGCCGCTTTCGACGGACTGGACAGATCGCACCCGGTTAAACCAGGAATTCACGCCGGGATTTTTTATGGAATTCTGAAAACTCCATTGAACCAATTGGCCACATGACTCACTAAAGATCTTGTCAGCGCAGACAACTTTGATGTTTTCAATCCGACAGTGTTCCTCTGTGAATTAACGCAGTGAGCCGGAATGTGTCGGGCAATCCCCTTTCGTTCAGGAGTCATCCCATGTCGCGCTTTTCGTGTGCCGTTGCGTCATTGTTGCTGAGTATCATGGCTGTGGTTGTGGCCGGTTGCGGAGGTGATTCCGGGCCGAATGCCACCGCCGATTATTCTCCCGCTGAATCTGGTGCGCCCCGGACTGATGCTGCACCAGCGAGAGACTTCTCCGCAAGTCCGGCATTTGCAGCCAGTTCTGGTGCCGAAGCATCTCGATCGTACGCTGACGTCGAAGCCGCACCTGTTGAACGTGCTCGAGAGACAGAGTCGGTCAAGGCCGCTGAAGAAAAACCGTTCGCAACGAACAACGGTCGCCAGTCCGGCGTGCTGACAGCCGGCAGCTTTGATGATGTCGAGCAATTCGCGGACTACCTGGAATTTCTGCGGCGCAATCCGTACCAAGTGCAGCAATGCCAACTGCCGCTTCCGCCATCGACTCAACAAACGATCATCAGTGTCACCGATACGGACGGCAAGCCACTGGGGAATGTGCGCTGCGTCGTAAAGCAGGCTGCGGGCGGACAGACTGAGCGTGTATTGCTCGACCGCACAACAGCAAGTGACGGACGGGTCATGCTGTTGTCGGACGGGACCCATTGCCGCACTCAGCAAGCTCAACCTCTGCACCTGCAGGTCTTTTACGACAATCAGTCCGCAGCCGTCATTGACGAATACCGCGACGTCGATCGCCAGTGGTCCGTGACATTACAGAATGCTCAATCGACGCTGCCCACCCGGCTGGATCTGGCTCTGGTTATTGACACGACCGGCAGCATGGGCGATGAGCTGGAATATCTGAAGACAGAAATCGACAGCATCGTGGCGTCAGTGAAGCACATGTTCCCCGACATTGATCAGCGATTCGCGTTGATTACCTACCGCGACAATGGCGACCAGTATGTGAGTCGCTCATTCGATTTCACCGGGTCGCTGTCAGACTTCCGTCGCAATCTGGATGCCCAGTCCGCTCAGGGCGGCGGTGATTTTCCTGAAGCGATGGACGTCGCTTTGCAGAGTGCTGAGCAACTGACGTGGAGGGAAGGAAACACGGCTCGCGTGTTGTTTCTCGTCGGCGACGCCCCACCACACACGCAGGACGCTGGTCGAGCGATGACGGCGATCACGGG
The DNA here is from genome assembly GCA_043737515.1 of Candidatus Kuenenia sp. Taxonomy (GTDB): domain Bacteria; phylum Planctomycetota; class Planctomycetia; order Planctomycetales; family Planctomycetaceae; genus SXXK01. Next base: position 1,413 of record JAYTAK010001035.1, read on the forward strand.
CCTGAGTGAACGGGGCGTGCGAATTTTTCCGGTGGGAGCCAGCGGCGTCGAGAAGTCTGCGGAAGTCATTCTGCGAACCGCGTCATTGTTGTCGATGGGACAGTATCTGTTCCTGACGGATCATTCGGGTGTCGGCCATGCTCACGCAACTCCGGACGTCCCGAAGTTTGCGGTCGAACGTCTCGATCGTCTGATGCTGAGAATGATTGCTTCAGAACTTGCGGGCAAACGCCTGGCTGCTCAGGAAGTGATCGCCATTGAACGCGGCGAAAGTTACAGCTACCTGGCTCCGGTGCGATGTCAATCACAGGTGCGTTGTCAAACTCCGGCACCCCCATCACCTGCCCCACGGTGTTGTATCATCGTCCCGCCAGAGTCAACGCTGACGATGGTGATGGCGTGGTTCGGCCAGAATCTGGTGGCCACACTGGTGGCCCTGATCAGCGGCGCGGTTGTGTTTGAACGACTGACAAACTTCATGAAGGCTTGTGAAGTTTGATGCAGCGATCCTGTGATTCACGCGAGCGACGGACTTATCATTGAGGTCGCGTGCTGGGCTCACGCGCGCCGTTACATCGAGCAGGCTCTGCCGAATGATCGCACGGTGCGTGACCTTGTGGTGACGATGTCATCTTTGTGCGCCGCATGTGGAGTCGATGTGCCGGACTGCACGGCGGCATCAGATCTCACCGGGACCGAGTTTCGTAAACTCGGAATGTCACTGGCCAATCAACTGCCGGGTGAGGCCATGACCGCGATGCTGCCGGACCACTGGGCTGCGGCTCATCCGAAACAGGTGCTGGTGCATCGAATCGAAGAGGCACGCCAGGTGGCCAACCGCAAACTCGACGATCGCCAAAAACGCCGCGAATCAGTCTGATCGGATCGATCCGTCTGCCAGCCATCTCAACAGCCGTTCGGGGCCATTCCCCGGACGGCTGTTTTTTTGGTCAGCGTTCACGCCTCATCATGCAGCCGACGGCAGCAACCACAGATAAACACAAATTCACACAGATACAAGTCAACTGTCAATCTGTGTTCATCCGCGTCCATCTGTGGTTCAAACGGTCATTCTAGAAATGACGTGAACGGTTACTTTTTTTGTTTGCCAGGCCCCTTTTTCAAAACACTAACGCTGCTGCCGTCGATAATCCCGGAGCACAAGTGCAAAGGCGGCGATGTCGTAGACCGTGTGAGCGGTGATCGGGATCAGCAGGTTCGGGGTGGGATCAGCAGCAATCAGAGCTGTCAGATACAGTCCCAGAAATGCCGCCATGATTCCGTACAGCGGCGTGGCCGCATGGGCAGCTCCGAAGGCCAGATTCGAAACCAGCACGGCGATGACGGAATTGAACCGCACCAGCCACAGAAACAAAAATCCGCGAAACAGCACTTCTTCGCAGACGCCGGCCAGCAGAGCCAGCAGCACAATGTCGTACCAGCGGCATTCGTCCAGCAGATGACCGATCGTATCTCGTTGGAAAGCTCGGATCTTCTTCATCGCTTCGGAATTCGACAGCGCACAGAT
>JAYTAK010001036.1:0-6706 GCA_043737515.1 Candidatus Kuenenia sp.
CAAACAATTCGCTCAGGAATTCAAATCTTCAACTCCAGCCACAGCATCAATACAAAACTCAGAATCCCGCCTCTTTCGACGGACTGGACAGATCGCACCGGCGTCAATCGGCATAAAGTTCTTCAAATCGCCGCTTCAGTTCTGCCGGGCTGATGTCTTCCAGACGAGTGGCAATTGACCAGACATGGCCCCACGGATCGGTCACAGTGCCACTGCGGTCACCGTAGAATTGGTCACACATTGGCCGCAATTCTGTGGCTCCGGCGTCGAGCGCGGCATTGAAGGTGTCGTCGGAATGATCAACATAAATCAGAAGGCTGACGGTCGTGCCGCCACGAGATTTTGGCCCCAGAAAGTCCATTTCCGGGTGCTCATCCGCGATCATAATCGTGGATTCACCGATGCGAATTTCCGCGTGACCGATGCGACCGTCGGGTGCAGTCAGCCGCGTAATTTCTTCGGCACCGAAGATTCGCACATAAAACGCGATCGCGTCGCTCGCACCTTGAATGAGCAGATACGGGGTGACGGTATGGTATCCCGGAGGAACGGAATTTACTTTTTCAATCATGGCGAGGTTTCTCAGCGGTTGTGAAATCGAGTTCAGATGCTCCATAATCTACACAGATTGTGCAAAAGTGGAATTCTACTTCTTCCAAATCGCAAAAAACGCCACTGGCGTGCGGGCTCTTGTCTGGATTGGATCATACACCCTGTGGCTCGTAAGTCAGGAAAGAAAAACAAAACCGCGCATCGGCCCCGTTTCGTGCCACCCGCAAGCACTGCAACCGTCGCGGGTCCAGATTCTGACGACGTTGTGCCGTTGCGGGAAACGATCAGGTTGCTGATGAGCAACCGTCCGGGATTTGTCGGATTTATTCTGAGTCTGTTGCAACTGCTTGGACACGCCACATGGATTTTGCTCATCTGGTATCTGCAGTCAACCGGTCAGGCAAAATCTTTGACGACGGATTCGTTTCAATCGTGGCTTATCGTCGGCATGCTGGGCGTCAGTCTGCTGCTGACAGCAGCGGCGTTGTTCACTTGTCTGTATTACGGTTTGCGACAGCAGCCGCGTTCGCTGGCGGTGATCGGTTTCTTTTTGTCGTTCTTCGTAGGAGTTCTCGCGACAGCGCTGGTCTTCATGACGGCGATCCGCGCGATGAATTCTTGAAAGGCCCCTGTGACGACTGAACGTGTTCCGGATACCAAACTCACCACGACGGAAATGCCGGGGACTGCAAATATTGTGGGCTGGGCAGGGATCGGTTTCGCGCTGATTGCGGCCGGACTGTATGTCGCGTTGTTTTACATGTTGCACCGACTGCCATCGTCTCGTAACGAATTGGAAGAACTGGGAACCAATGCACCTGCGTTGACTCGGCTCCTCGTTGTCGCCGCCAGCGCTGGATTGCTCAATGTGGTCGCTGTGATTCTGTGCCTCTCGGGTTTTCTGGCTCCCAGACGCCCCCGCGCGATGTCCGTGATCGGCACGACGTTTTCGGCACTCATGCTGATCGCGGTCTTCTCGGTGGTGGTTGTGAGTATGTTGATGTCGCCGAGACCATAACTCCGTCGGGGCCTGTCTTCTTCATCGTGGGATAAGCTTCCAGCTTGTCAGTTGAATTCAAAAAAGTTGGCTTTACTTCCACGCTCGGCAAGCTGGAAGCTTACCCCACGTCGAAATTCAGCTTAAAACGACGATCCCCTTGCGGCGTGGTCATTGTTACTTCGCGCGGGAAATTCGCGGAATGGCAGATCGGATGAGGTCGAAGCCCGGCATCGATCCGATATAAGAACGCCTCCGGGAAATCGTCCCTCGCCGTGTGGTATCGACAAAGGTCGATCTGAGTTTTACGAGTGAAAGTGATCATGCGCTACGAACACGTCTGCATTGAGGCCGTCGCACACACGCTGCCACCGCATGTAGTAACATCTGACGAAATCGAAAGCCGACTCGCGACCGTCTACGAGCGATTGTCGTTACCTGCCGGACGCCTGGAACTCATGACCGGCATTCGCGAACGCCGCTTCTTTGATCCCGGCACACTGCCCGGCACAATCAGCGTCACGACCGCCCGCGCGGCTTTGGAAAAATCCGGCATCGACCGCCGTCACATCGGTGCGCTCATCCACGGATCTGTCTGCCGCGATCAGATGGAACCGGCGACAGCGGCCAGTGTGCATGACGGAGTCCAGCTTCCCGCCGAAGCGCTCGTGATGGACGTGAGCAATGCGTGTCTGGGACTGCTGAACGGAATGCTGATCATTGCCGATCAGATTGAACTGGGTCGGATTCGAGCCGGAATCGTCGTTGGGACAGAAAGCGGCCGGGATCTGGTGGAAGGCACAATCGACAGTCTGTTGAATGACAAGACGCTGACTCGGCAAAGCATCAAATCCGCTTTCGCTTCATTGACGATCGGATCGGGATCTGCAGCCATCGTCTTGTGCGATCGCAAACTCAGCCGTATCGGACACCGTTTACTCGGCGGATCGTTCCTTGCGGATTCCAGCGGCCATCGATTATGTGCCGGTGGCGTGGAATCCGCAAAACACGGCGACGGTCGCCCTCGCATGGAAACTGATTCCGAAGCCTTGCTGCATGCCGGCATCAGGCTCGCCGAACGAACGTGGAGCCGTGCGAAATCAGTCCTGGGCTGGAACAACGAAGACGTCACACGTGTGTTCACGCATCAAGTCGGCCGACAGCATCGCACGCTGCTGATGGAACGTCTGCAACTCAACCCGGCACTTGACTTCCCCACGGTGGAACTTCTCGGCAACACCGGAGCCGCCGCGTTGCCGATGGCTCTGTCCATGGGCCTTGAGCAGTCGCCTCCGACTCCCGGCGACCGCCTGGCACTCCTCGGCATCGGCAGCGGCCTGAGTTCCGTGATGCTGGGCGTCAGTTGCAGTTAATGCGTGACGCAGGTCTTCGGCATATTTTTGAATGATCGCCTATTTGTCATCATCGACGTCGAGCTTATCGTAGCCACGTCGCCGGACTTGCGACGTCGTCATGAACTCATGCAATGCAGTTTCAGAAACAGCGTCGGCTGTGTTGACAGGGGCTGTCGTCAGCATGGTTGAATTGATCACGCGGCGTTTTGACTCATCCGGATTCAGGATCGTCGCGGTGTGCAGAGTCCCAAGCCAAGACCGGCCATCGTTTGAAGCTGAACTGTTGTTGATGAGCAGGATCTGAAACCTGGTCGGATTAAAGCATGTAAGCGTCGTGGCATATGGTCTCAGCTTTTCGAAACCCAGCTTAAACATCGGATTGTGCTGTGCCAAAAACTCGGTCGATGAGAGCCCAATATCCACTGCGCATCGCACATAGTCGGAGATTTCGATTTCCGACTCGATCTGACTCGGTTCGTAGCCCAGCATGAGCAATGATTCTTCGGGGCCGCCATCCAGATGTGGCTTTGTGGAATTCTGTTGATCAAAACGCGCCGCCGAAAGAAAAACCAAAGTTTGTTCGCAGCGCCGTTCGTGGATTGCGGACATCGCACATTTCAGATCGACCATCAACCGACGAAATCCAGCAGAATCAATCTCCGTCCCGGCATCAACCAGGCAAAAACCCGGCTGTGTGAAATCAACGCGACAGACTCGTTCATAAACCGAGTCCGCAAAGTTCTCCGCTTTGAGTGTATTCGGCTGAATCTGGTACGACTTGACCGGCCACTGGCAAATGGTTTCAGACATCTTCGTCAGGCTCCAGGCTTTGAGCGGAATGGCGGTTGTGAACGTTAATTGTTATGGAAATCAGATGCACATGCAAAACTCGCCCACCTGCGACTATACTCCCCGGGGCCACAAATGAGTCCGGCGAGCGGAGCGGCGTGAGCCCTCCGATACTTCGTTGTTGTACCGGCAAGCTGACGCATGCCGCTCGCCAATTGTCTCACTTATGACCGCGCGGAGAATAACCACTTTTCTGACTTATGGCATCTTCGCCCCGAAGAAAGACTTGAAGACTGGAGTCTCGATGCCGATTTGACCGGACATGGACGGGTTTGACGGTGAACCACTGCTTTCGGCTGGATTGGGAAGGATCATTGACTCCAGCGCAGCGGGCAGGATCGGCGGCTGCGCAGTCTTCAGTTGCCATTGAAGACTGCGACCGTCCGGCCCATCGACAATGCGAACGAGCGACCGGTCGCGAAGTGATGTCATCCAAAGAAGTCGAAGCAGGTCGCGCCGCACGACCCTGCAATCGGCTTCCGGATGATTGCGGATGATATTCAGGCAAAAGACCGCTGGCGTGCCCTTTCCCATGCCCATCAGTTCTCCACTTTCGATCACCTCGGACAGTCGCCGCGCCTCAGCATCTTCAAGACTACGAACAAATGAAATCGCGTAACGGCTGAAGGCATCGAACAGTTCGGTCTCGGCAACGAACGACTCCAGTACATCAACCATTTGTTCGTCGGTGGGAATGTCCGAATCCTGTGGCCACGCTTTCTGGCCTTGTTTGAACATGCCGTCCGCCTCCGACAAAGCAAACATCGCACTGGCCCACACACCATTTCCAGACGCGGTCGCCGGTGCCTTATTGCCCGAAGAGGGCAGTGGAAATTGTGGCTGACTGTTTGATGCCGACAGGTCTGCCATCAACTGTTCGAAAGCCGCGCCTTCAAGTGCCTTCCGAATGACGCCCCCCAGTTCTCGATTCCGTTCCGTGCTGGCCTGCAACTCTTCCGCAAGTTGCAGCGCGGCGACGATGCCGACGTCGGAAAGAAAGTTGTCAAAATTGCTGGCTGGCAGTCGCTGCATTTCTGTCGATGCCAGAGCCCGCGCCTCATCAAATGCCCCGCGGCGCGGCGTCAGGCTGACGAGATAATCCTCGTCGCTGAACGTCAGCTCACTGAGTCGTCCGGTCTCGCGCTCAAAATCCGCAATCGCTCCTTGGAAATTGAATCGTGCTCGCAGTAGACGACCGTCGTCGCCGATCTGTTCGACATCTGACAGAATTATCAGGAGATCCGGCGCCGGAATGCAAAAACCCAGAGCCACCAACGGCTTTCGGCCCTGTTCGGAAGACGTACTTGCGCTATAGCCTTCGCTGATGCCGGTCTCGATTTGTTTGACCTTGGTGCTCAGCAGAAGCGTGACACCAGTGGAAACATTCTCCAGACGATAACCACGATTCGATCCGTCGAACAGCACCCCGGAAAGTTCTGAAGTCAGAATCGCTGATCGCTTCGCCAGGACTGTCCGGTCGTGAGCGATGGACTGCAGCGTCAGCACGCCGCCATTTTCCGGCGACACAATCGCCTCAATCGTGTTCTGCAACGGTGCCTCGCTGCCGTACGCGAGTCGATGATAGACAGATGACAGTGCCAGCGGGGAATCTGCGTCGCTGAGCGGATCGGGATAATGAGTCATCCTGATGACGAGATCTTCGCCGGATTCTTCCCAGTGAGTCAGCCAATGGCGAAACCTCATCACTGCCTGCTGTTCATCGGTCAGTGGTTCAGTGAACGGCGGTTTGTGTTCGTTCTCAGTGACCTGTATTGTCAGTGGTACTGAGAAGCCGGCTTCAAACGGAACATCCGCTGTGACGTCAATGCGTTGAAACCGACCGGTCGATTCAAGCGTATCCACGATTTGCCGTTTGAGTACACCGGAGTACCGTAGCGGCTGCTGCAGATTCAGTGCTTCCCTTAATCGCTCCTCCGAGTTTCGAAGAAGGCCAGTGAATTGAAGTTCAGAAATCGGCAACTGCTCATGCAGCGACGTGATATCGACGATCAGATTAACCACGCTGGCGGCAGCGTCGTTGATCATGGTGATACTGTATTCAGGAAACAGGAATCCCAGCTCATCCAGTCGTTCCCCCACCATTCGCTTTGTGTGCGGAACGACGCCCGAGAGGTCATCGCACCTTGATCCGGGCTCCCAGAAACCCAGAAATTTCTTTGGGATTTTCCCATCCGCGCCGATGACCGGAGTGCGAAAATCAGACTTTTCAAGCGAGACCATTTTGCGGATGTCATCGGCCACAGCCTCGTTGTCGCACTTCACGATGACAGAACCTCGCACATACTTCGGACCTTCGCTGATCCGGATTTCAAATGCCCCGTGTTCCAGCCTGTTCGCATTCGCCGTGGCGTCTAGAAATCCCTGAAGCTGATACGTTTTCGCGATCTCTGTTGCCATCCGCTCGGCAAGCTCAGCATCTGGCGTTTTTTGTCTCACCAGAAACTTGAAGGTGGCATTGTCTGCAAACGCTGTGCGAATCAGAGATGACTCGTACGATTCGTTGCCGACGAATTGGATTCTCGCGAGCAACTGCTTCATCGGAGAATCCGTTGCGACATCGCTTGCGGCTGGCTCACCCGCCTGCCCGAATGCTCCGGCCACGATGAGGCAAAGCGACATCAGCAGAAAGCAGACAGGCCGCGATCTGATCGACCGTCGCGTCGATCCTGCCTGTGCGAACGAACGGCGCACGGCCCGTCGATTTGCTCTCGAATCCATCCATGACCTCCAGAAGCTGCATGAAAACGGTTGGTTCCCGTTCAGAACATTTCCAATGCTCGTCCCGGGAATTGGGCCTTGCAGCTTGCGCGAGTTGCCTTTGTGCCTCAATGATGCTGCTTCGGTGATGCTGAATGTTACTCCAGAACCGACTCCTGCGCGAACGCGAGTTTTTGCTTCAACTGCGTCACTACACTCAGTCTCCATCGAATTT
>JAYTAK010001037.1:0-6699 GCA_043737515.1 Candidatus Kuenenia sp.
GTGGATGCCAGGTTTGAAAACTTCGCGGAGTTGTTGCCAGTGTCGCTGACGCAGGACCGGCCATAGTTTTCAAACCTGGCTTCCACCGACGCAAGGTCGGGTGGGGAGCGGCCTCCTGCGTTCGTTGCTTTTTAGTTGCCAAACCTTGGTCCACTGGCACGAGGCCAGTGGGGCCAATCGAACTGTGCTTCTTCGCTCTTGAACTGCGAGACCTTTGAATCACGCAATCTACAAAAATGCCTTTGCAAATTCCGGACTGGAGAGATCGCACCCCTGTAAACTGCGTCAGTCATGAAACGGCTTCGGCAAATTCAGCCACCTCATCCCTCGCCGCTGAATCAATTCGATACTGCGTTTCCAGCATTCGCTTTTTTCAGGGTTATCGCTCAGCCTGAACAACTCCAACCCGCAGTTTCATTTCAAGTTCTGATTCTGTCGATGCCGATGACTTTGACAGCTTTCTGGATTTTTCGGTCTGTCCTGATTGCGCGAATCATAGCGATCGCTGTGGCAAGACCCGGTGGAGAAAACTGTGACGAGAGGAAGAGCGATATGCATAAGAGTTGGCACAGGATCTTCGGCAGTATTGGGCACTCCGCTCTGCAGGTTGTTTCTTCCGCAGCGCTGGTGATCAGTCTTGGCGACGTAACTTCGGGACAGCAGCCGGGCGTTTTTCGAAACTCGCCGATGTACAACTCCCCGTCACAGAATTTTCGATCGGCACCACCTTCAGGGCGATTTTTGCGACAGCCAATGTACCCGTCACCTTACGGAATGCAGCAGTCGCCCGGGCAGGTTTTCAGCGACGGTTCGGTCTATTCCATGCCGGGAAATCAGTGGTGTCCGCCAGTGCCATCCCAGCCTTACATCCAGGAGTTGCCTTCTGGTCAGGCGCTGCCGCCCGGTTCAAATGTTCCGCAGCAGGGTACATCGCCACAACCTCAACAAAATGCACCCGGCCAGGCAACAACACCAGGTCAGCCTGGCCAGACGCCAGCGAATCCAGCCGCTCCGCAGACTCAGGCTCCTTCGCAGCCAAGTCAGAATCAGCCGAATTCAGCTCCTGGCTCGGCAAATTCCAGTCCCCGCGTAGCCCAGAGTGAAGCATCCAGCGCGGCGCGCGGCACCGATACACCGCCTGGCATGATCGGCGATTTCTTTGGTGGACTCGCAGGGCAGAAGTCTCTGATTCCGCTCATTTACGGGCCTGGTGGAATGCTGTCCCCGGAAGATCTTTCGGTCATCGTTCCTCGACCCGGTGATATGGTCGGACGGATCAAGTTTGGAGAGAACAACAGTCCGATTCCTCGCGATCGCTTCATCATGGACTACACGCTCTACGATCGTGTTGACTTGAACTTGCCCCCCATCCAGGTGCATCGTTACACGCCTGGAGTGGAGAAGACGTTCTGCGACGGATTCGCCTCTGTTGATGTGCGCTGGCCGTTTGCGACGACTCTCGATTCTGACATCGTGGGTCAGGTCGTGACACCATCGCCTAATGTCAATGTGGCTACGTCGTTGACAGATACTGACTCAGCAGAATTTGGAAACCTCTCGATGACATTGAAGTTTCTGCTGCATCGAGACAGGCACTGGGCCATTTCGTCCGGTGTTCAGGGAACACTTCCGACCGCAGACGACGTTCGAGTTTTCGAGAATGGAATCACTCCGGGAACAAGCCATGTTGAATTGCTGCGGATCGACAATAAATCGTATCACGTGATGCCGTTCCTCGCGGCCCAGTTTCAGAGTCCGGACAGGTTTTTTATGCAATGCTTTGTGCAGGCCGACATCGATACAACGGGAAGCCCGGTGCTGCTGTACGGGTCAGATCAGGTGAGCCGCCCCAAAAACACGCCATTCCTTTACCTTGATACGTCACTGGGGTACTGGCTGTATCGGGATCAGCCCACTTATATGAAGTCACGGCACGGACGAACGATTGATACGTTTTCCAGTGCCCCCCCGATGAAGCTCACCGGCTTTGCACCGCGGGTTGAACTGCACTACAACAAAGCGCTCGATTCGAGGCACGAGATTGCAATTCCGATTTCCGCAGCAAGTTCGGATTACCTTTTGGGGGCAAACGTAAAGAGCATTGACATTCTGAATCTGACCCTGGGAGCAAGCTGCTATTTTGGCGCAAACAAAGAACTGGCGTTAGCCTGGGGCACGCCCATCACGGGTGGCACAGGAAGTGAATTCAACAGTGAGTTCCGAGTGATGTTCAACTATTTCCTCGGCCCTCCCGGACGGACAAATGCCCATCACGTCGCGCGACACTAAGTGAGTGCAACTGACTGTTACAAGCGGTCTGTTGATTTAGTTGGCAATTCTCCGTGGGGTAAGCTTCCAGCTTGCCATCGCTGAACGAAAACCACTGCTTCTTGGCAGATATGACAAGCTGGAAGCTTATTTCACTTGAAGGCAATGACAAGCTGGAAGCTTATCCCACTTTACATCAACAGCCCGCTAGCGGGCTGTTGATTTAGTGATTCAGGTAGGGTGTGTGCGGCGCTAGCGAAACACACCAGTTTCTCACGCTTTTCCTAAATGGTGCGTTGCGCTCCGCTTCACGCACCCTACGACTACGTGGGGTAAGCTTCCAGCTTGCCATCGCTGAACGAAAACCATTGCTTCTTGGCAAATATGACAAGCTGGAAGCTTATCCCACTGGAAGGCAATGACAAGCTGGAAGCTTATCCCACCTTAAATCAGCAGCCCGCGTCACAGCACTTTGCCCGCCAATGCAGCGATTCGCTTGCGTTCTGATTGTTGAACCGTGACCATCCAGTGTGTAGCCTGTTGATGGCCTGCTCACTGCACCGCAAACTCGGTGACGTATTGTTCAACTTTCAAAAAGGGCGATGGAAGCATGGCTGGATTTTCACGTCTGCTCTTGTTTTCTGTCATAGTGTTGCCGGTCGCTCTGCTGCCAGCGAAAGGCCAGGACGCACCGATAATTGAAGACCGTCCAAGACTGATTCCGAACACTTTTGGGCCCGCCGATGAACTCCGCGGATTTGCGTTCTCGCCGGATTCACGACAATTGTATGCAGCCGGCTTTGGCAAGGTTGTGAATACCTGGGATCTCCGCGTCCAGAAGAACGGTCCAATCGTTCCGACTTTTACCGGTGATCTGCGGTGGTCTGTCAGTCGCAACGATCGCGGCCGGATCAATTTCAATTCCCTTGTTGCACCGTCCCGGGGGGACATGCTGGCTATGGCCGGAAGCAACGCCATGGGGCCGGAAGGAAACATTGTCCTGTACAACACTGCCACGCGGCAGATCGATCGGACGCTGGCAGGTCACGAGAGGCAGATCGTCAGCCTGAATTTTTCTCCCAACGGCCAGCAGCTTGTCTCAGTCGATGCGACAGGTCGCGTGCTGGTTTGGAACAGTGCCGCCAACTGGATAGCGCAGGAACTGCGTGGCGGCGATTTGCAGGATGTCCAACACCAGCCAGCGATTTTCCTGGATGACAACACCATTGCCGCTTCGGAATCCCTCGAACCACCGCGAGTTTCCGAGAGCGGCAACCGCTGGCAGATCGTGCTCTATGAGATTGGTAAACCAGGTATCAAAAAACTGAATGCTTTGACGGCTGCACACCGGAATGGGATTCGGGCGATTATTCGCGGTGACGGCAATGTCTGGGCATCGGCCGATGAAGAGGGACGCATCTATGTCGGTCGCGGAAGGTCCGAGCCCCGTCTGCTGAGGTTTCAGCAACGGACTCCTCTGTCGCTGGCGTTTGGCCCTCGCGGCACGCTCGCCATCACGAATTCTCGCCTTTATGACCGGAAGCTGATCGGAGCGTCAGTATTGGAACTGTGGGATACCAACGCTCCTGATGCAAAGTCGCCGATCTTTCAAACCGCTCTCGGAAAGGAGCAGGACAGCTACGCGATGGCCATCAGCCCGGACAGGACTCTGCTGGCAACGCACGATGCGGATACCAACGAAGTGCTGGTGTTCCAGATTGCCGACACCGCCGACAGCCTGCGTCCCGAACCTCTGGCGAACCCTGTACGAATTTCCGGAAGAGGTCAGCGCGTACACCGCGTCTGTTTTCGGACTACTGCTGAGCCGAACGACTACCAAATAGGAATCAGTTACGGACGAGAGGATGAGATCAAGAAGCTGTTTCGCCTGAATCCGCCGAACGAGGAAGAATCGCCGGGATTTTCAGCAGCGGGAGCCATTCTGCCGAAGGAATGGCGCGGGCCGGACGCCTCCGCAGGGTCGTGGAGCATCACGTCGTGGTTGAACGACCGTTCCGGATCAGACGACCGCTCAAGATTCACACTGACCGAGCGCGGGGGACAGTCGGAGACTGTTGCACTGGCTGCCGAACAGGGCTACTTCGGCTGTCATTGTTTTCTTCCGGATCAGGACGGGAAACCTTTTGCGGTCGCGATTGGCACCAGATTGATGAATGGGATCTTTGTTTACTCGCTGCCCGGACCCCAGCAGCCTTCACGCCTGCTGCGGTACTTTCGCGACCACAGCGGGCACATAACCTCGCTGTCGTGTTCGCCGAACGGGCAATTTCTGGCATCTGGCTCCGAAGATCAGACTATCAAGATCTGGGCTCTCAACGGGCTCTCAGGCGGCACTCCCGTTGCACAGGCCTGGGGTGCGGAGTTCGAGGTTCGTGGAACCCGACTGGTTGTCGGTGCCAGCCTCAATCAGGCGGGCATCGCATTCGCGCGCGGGATGCGCAGTGGTGATGTTGTGAGGTCCATCAGCAGCTACAGGGGCGGAAAAGAGCAAAAAACAGACACCGCTTCGGACTTGCTGAAGCTGATCAAGGACACACCCGTCTATCACCAGCAGGTATGGATTCTGGAACGGGCGGGAAAGCTTGTCCCGAACTCTGCAGATTCAGAAGGCTTGGGACGGAGGCCCATTGTCGCGGGGTGGGAACCATTGCTCACCTTGTACGCTGATCGATACAACGAATGGGCGCTGTTTACTCCGGAAGGATATTTCGATTCCTCCGTGGCCGACGGTGGCGACCTGTTCGGATGGCAAATCAACCGACGTCAAAAAAATCCGACCTGGGCAGAAGTCACGCCTCGATTTCTGAAAGGCGCAAATCTGCAGAAGGAGATGGAGAAGCCAGACGTCATTCGACGCGTTCTCGAACGAGGAAATGTATTTGACGCTCTTCAGGCAGCGAACGAGCCGGTGCCAGACGACGTTCAGGAGCACTTATCAACGATCATCAGCGGTGTCCCGCGTATTCGTTTGATGAGCCCGCTCGCGGGCGATGTCATTTCCTCCGCGACGCCCGTACAGATTGAAGCCCGCGTGATTTATCCAATGGGTCAAAGGCCCCAGAACTACGATGTGCGAGCAACCGCCACCTTTCGCTACCTTGGTGATCCGGTGCGGAAACCTGATCCCGCGACAGGTGGTGAAATCCTGACCTGGACTGCCACATCGCACAGCCATTCAGAATGGTTCAGGGTGAGTATTCATGAACTCGGCAAGGGGACAGCGTGCCTGTTTAATGAAGATTCGGTTTTCGTTCGCGCAGCCCCGGACGCGCCGGCTTCGAAGTCATCTCCATTTATGTTGCATGTGTTGGGCATTTCGTCAGAGAAGTATGCAGGTGCATATCTTTCCGAACTGGATTATTCACAGGACGACGTCGATGCGGTCATTCAGAGCCTTCGGGAAAAGCAGAACGACTTTTATCAGATGGGGACCGTTATCAAGCTGCAGGAAGAACGAGTCACGCTCGCGAATCTTCAGACAGCCATTCGTGCTCTGCAGACCGAGGTCGATCGCATCGAACAAGGTTCGTCCACACAGCAGATGCTGCTGGTCTACGTCGCCGGACATGGACAGATCATTGACGGCCTCTACCATTACTTCCCGATTTCCGTGGAGTCCGGCAATAACAGAACCAGGGTCGAACAGGGCGCGATTTCGTGGGACCTGTTAAACGAACTCACGGACACAGGTGCGCAAACGATATTCATGCTTGACACATGCGAGGCTGGGACGGTCGCGTCTCAATGCCGCCCACTCGCGCAGCGCGGAGGTATTGTCATGACCGCAGCCTCCGGAACGTCGATCAGTCTGGAAGATCCCAAATACAGGCACGGCGTATTTTCATGGTCGTTGCTGCAGGGACTTGACGGCCACGCTGAAACTGATTCCGGGGAAGAGGCGTCCAAAGGGAGCACGCGATCAGTCAGCACCGAAGGCTATCGCGGCGCGGAGACTGGTGTTAAACGCGACAGGATTGTGACGATGAATGAGTTGTTCCAGTTTATTGTGAACGATGTCCCGAAACTCACTCACAGCAGCACGATTGGCTCTCAGACCCCGTGTTACACTCCTAAGCCGGATATCTACCCGGATCTCTTTTCGCAAGAGCTTGTCAGAATAAAGCCAATGCCGTCGAGTGTTGTTTCGCCAAAGTAGTTGCCATATAAAGAAGAAAGGTGCGTCAAAAGATGGTTCATCGACAAATTAAGTGCGCGAGTGATGTCGATGGCCAGCATGGTGATGTGAAGGATGTCGTTGTGAACTGTGTGTTTTACCGCGAAGCGGTTCGAGAAATTAGCCGGTGGTAAGCAAAGCGCCACCACCGGATACGTTGAAAAAATTGCCTCAGCACCCTGATCAATGTGTGACGCGCACTTAATTTGTCGTTGAACCCTATTTGCCCCACTGGC
>JAYTAK010001038.1:0-2936 GCA_043737515.1 Candidatus Kuenenia sp.
ATCGTCGGCACTTTCGGCCGGTGAGACATATCCCGGCTGTGCCCCGTACATTTCCAGAATGTGTTTGGGTTCCTTCGAGATATCCATCACTTCCGGAACTGACATCTGCATCCGATACGCCAGTTCGTATTGTGAAATCCGAGTCTGAGTTTCCGCATCTCCGCTGCGTTCGAATTCAGCAGCGTTCATTTCCGCCAGGGTGTCCAGCATGCGGCGGCGCAGGTTGCGATCCATTCCGTCCGGGTCGGTGAGATAGAGCACAGGATCTCCGGTTGTGCGGCATTGCACGCCCTGATAGACCGACGGGAGAAAGCCGGAACCCCACAATGACTTACCGGCGTCCGGTGTTTTGCCTCCTGATAACAGCACGACAAAGCCTGGCAGGTTTTCGTTGACGCTGCCCAGCCCGTAATTGATCCATGATCCGAGCGACGGATTTCCCAGCCGCGGTGTTCCCGTGTGAATGAACAATTGCGAAGGTGCGTGATTGAACTGATCCGTCTGAACGGTCCGCATCACACAGGCTTTGTCCGAGACTGATGCGAAGTGCGGCAACAGTTCGCTGATCCATTGACCGCTCTCGCCATACTGCCGAAACGAAAACTGTCCCGCCAGGATTTTCGGCACCCCCTTGATGAAGGCAAATCGCTTGCCCTCCAGAAACGACGCAGGGCAGTCCTGCATATGCAATTTGTCAAGATCTGGCTTGTGTTCGAATAGTTCCAACTGCGAAGGCGATCCCGCCATGTGGAGATAAATGACACGCTTCGCCGTCGGCGCGAGCATCGGCGGCTTTGGAGCGGTCGTGTTTGACGTTTTAAGCGTTGTCTCTGCGTGGCTGTCTTTCGCCAACAGCGACTGCAGGGCCATTGAGCCAATGCCGAGTCCCGCAGTCTGCAGGAGGTGACGGCGAGTTTGAGTGCAGAGTCTTGCGATATCCGGAGCCATAGTCGTATGTTTCGTATGCGGACGTCAGGTGGAAATACTTGTAGCGTGGGACGTTAAAAAGTTGCTATTGGCTGAAAACGATGATCACCCAGGATTTGAAGCACAGTGCGATGCACGGAAGATGTGAAAGACATGGCAACCAGTCCAACTCCATCGATCTTCATTGTGCTGCCACTGCACGCTACTGCGGAGCTTGCCTCCGTAGAGCGATAATCACGACCAGAATCGAATCATTCCTTCAACACATCATGCCACCATGCAGCTTGCCTGCATGGAGCAGTGATCCTACGGCAGCACAATCTCAGGATCATCATCCTACCCGGACAAGCCGGGTAGTGATGGCGTTTCGTGTTGTTTTCGCGTCTGGTGATGATCATGGCTCGATGGGGACAAGCCCGCATCGTGGCCAGAAGGCAGAAATCAACCGTGCCACTATAACAAAAAAGCCCGGCTCTTTGCAAAAAGGCCGGGCTCCTGATTCGAAATACTGAATCGTGCAGTCGTACTCAATCCCAGTTCAATGAACCAGCACTCTGGTATTCGTTGACACGGGTTTCAAAGAAATTCTTTTCTTTCGACAGGTCAATCGTCTCGCTCATCCACGGGAACGGGTTTGAAGAACCATACTGCGTCGGCAGGCCGATGCGTTCCAGGCGGCGGTCGGCGATGTGCTGAACATAGTCACGGAACGATTCAGCGTTCAGACCCAGGACCCCGCGTGGCAGGCAGCCTTCGGCATAGTCGATTTCCAGTTCGACGGCGGTCCGAATGCGTTCGATCATTTCTGACTGAAACTGCGGAGTCCACAAGCCAGGATTCTCGGACTTGATGCCGTTGATCAGATCGACGCCGAAATTCATATGAACAGTTTCGTCCCGCAGGATGTATTGGAACTGTTCTCCGATTCCCTTCATCAGATTGCGGCGGTGGAATGACAGCACCATCACGAATCCACTGTAGAAGAAGATCCCTTCCATGATGACATAGAAGCCGATCAGATTCTTGAGGAACATCTGCTGACCTTCAACGGTGTCGGTTGAAAATCCCTCGGACATGACTTCCGCCGTCAGTTCCATTTCGAAGGCATCCTTCTTCGCAATCGCCGGGATTTCCCGGTACATGTTGAAGATTTCGCCTTCGTTCAGACCCAGACTTTCCACGACATACAGGAACGTGTGCGAATGGACGGCTTCTTCAAACGCCTGACGCAGCAGATACTGACGGCATTCCGCGTTTGTCACATGTTTGAAGATCGCCAGTACCAGATTATTGCCCACGAGTGATTCCGCTGTGGAGAAGAATCCCAGGTTCCGCTTAATCACCAGTCGTTCATCATCGGTCAAACGATCAGACCGCCAGACCTCAACGTCCTGATTCATGGGCACTTCCGTCGGCATCCAGTGATTGGAGCAGCCGCTGTTGTAATGCTCCCACGCCCAGTGATACTTGATGGGCATCAACTGGTTCACATCCACCTGAGCGTTATTGATCAGGCGTTTGGCAGTCGCTTTGACGCGACCTTCGGCACCGATGAGCAATGTTTGATCGTCAATTACGGGCGTTGAAGTCGTCATAGAGAACTCATTCCTTGAGGGGTAAAAGGGGGAGGGCGGTTTTCAGTTTTCAGTTTTCAGTTTTCAGTTTTCAGTTTTCAGTTTTCGGATTTGAAATACTTTTCACGGGCACTCGATGCCATGCATTGTAAAGATAACCTTTCGGGTTCCACGGCACCGTTTCGGGCATCGTATTTCCGAGAGAATCTGTGGCCCGCACACAGATGTCTGTTTCAGTATTCGCAATCGTCAGAGTCGCAGACCACAGTTGCCAGCAGAAGTCGCCGACCTCTTTTCCCAGCGTGGCGGCAGTCCATGTTGTTCCATTGTCCGTTGAGATTTCAACACGACTGATGGAGCAGCCCTTGCGACCTGTTGGCAGCGCATATCCCTGCAGATGTATTTGGCCGTCCCGCTTTTCCGCAGAACATAACG
>JAYTAK010001039.1:0-15310 GCA_043737515.1 Candidatus Kuenenia sp.
AACGGATCGGTCAGGATCAACTGTCCTTCGATGACGTCCTCCGAAAAGTTCGAAATCAGAAATGAAAACGGAACCGGTGCTGACGTATCAATTGTGCCGTCCCAGCCCGCGACTGCCTGAATATCCAGCCCCGCAAAATCGACCTGCGCTGGATCGTTATTCGGCCGCAGTGCTTGAGCGCCGGCATGAAATGGAGCGGCAAGGAAAGCGCACAGCACCACCAGCAGTCTTAGCGCGGGCTTCGCCCGCAACCAAATCTCTTTTGCCGCATCCATGGCTTCGCCGCCGTGTCTGGTGCGAGCCGACGGAGCGGCTCGCCTACGTAGGTCCGCCGCTCCGTCGGCGGACATCTGTCGCTGAGTGGAAATCTTTTCAGGAAAACCAAACTCCCTATGTTTGCCGAGCAGCATGGTTCAGATCAGCTCCATAATCGGAGTCGGATCACTCACCAGATGCGTTGGCCGACCCTCCGGCGTGTAGACGATCTTCCCCGGATCAATCCCCAGCTTGTGGTAAATCGTGGAAACAAAATTCTCCGGCGAGAGGACTCGATCGACCGCCGAAAAGCCTTTGCGATCTGTCGCACCAACGACGGTGCCGCCTGGAGTTCCACCGCCGGCCATGAGCACCGACATAGCATTCGCCCAGTGATCACGACCGGGAGTTGATTGGCCCGACAGCGTTGACAACTTCGGCGTGCGACCGAATTCACCCAGTGCAACAACCAACGTGCTGTCCAGCAGGCCGCGTTCTTTCAAATCCTGAATCAATGTCGCCACAGAATTGTCCCAGTCCGGCAGACGCTTTCGCAACGCTCCGAAGATATCGCTGTGGTGATCCCAGCCGCCATCGTAGACAGTCACGAACGGAACACCGGCTTCGACCAGTCGCCGTGCCAGCAGACATCGCTGACCAAAGCCGTTGCGTCCATACCGATCGCGGATCTCCGGTGACTCCTGTTCAATATCAAACGCCTTCTGCGCATCCGGCGACGTGACGAGGCTGTGCCCCTGCTGGAAGTATTCATCAAACGCGAGGACCGGGTCTCCGGCTGCTTCATCGTTGATGCGAATCATTTTGTCGATCTTCGCCCGCAGATCCGTGCGCGACCCGAATCGCACATCGGTCAGTTCCCGAGGCAACGCCACATCGCGGACTTTGAATTTATCCCGATTCGGGTCATCATCCACGACAAAGGGGGCGAACTTTGCTCCCAGAAAACTTGGACCCCCGGACCGCGCCATTTGTGGCATGCTGAAATAGGGCGGCAGTCCGTTGTCTTTGCCCAGTTCCTTCGCCACCACGGAACCCATGCTGGGATGGAAACTGACAAACGCTCCGCAGCCCACCGGAATTCGCGGCGGGGCACCGGTCGTCATATAGTGATTACCGGCTCCGTGATTTCCCTGATCATGGCGAATCGACCGGATCATGGCGTAGTCATTGAGACTCGCGGCCAGCTTGACCATGTATTCCGAATAGGCGATCCCCGGAACCGCAGTTTCGATGTCGGAGAATTCGCCCCGATACTCCAATGGTGCGTCGGGTTTTGGGTCGAATGTTTCAAAATGTGTCGGACCACCATCCATCCAGATCAGAATGCAGCGCTGTGCCTTGGGAACGGGGCCACCGCCAGCATGCTGGGATTCTCCAACGGCGCGCAGGCTGTCCACAAAACCCGAACCAAGCAGCGCTCCCAGCCCAAGCTGCAGCGCATTTCTTCGTGTGAATCCATCGCATCGCGGTCGGTTTCTCATGTGTCACCCTAATTCTGAAACACAAACTCAGCCGAATTCAACATGGCCCATGTCAGATCTTCAATTACCTGTCGGCGTATCGCCCCCTCGGCGGCCAGTTGTTCTGTGACGAGGGCAGTTTCATCCGCTGTCGGCTCGCGTCCGAAAATCCGTCGATACAGTTCGGATGCAACCTCTGGCGCCGGTTTTTCACTGTCTGCCAGCGATCGAGCCTTGCCATTGTCGTGTCCGATATCTCGATACAGCTTCTCTGAATTCATCAGATGCAGACTCTGCACGACGGTTGAGTCTGTCGTTCTCTCGCACGGCGGATTCTGATTCGGATCGGGGCGACCGAAGGTGTCAAGGAACAGAGAATCCGAACGGTGCGTCCAGAGTTGCTTGGCGGATGAATCCGGCGGCATCGCGTCAAACTCCGGTGCCACACCGGTGACCTGCGTCACCGCGTCGAGCAGCACTTCCGCTCGCAGTCGATGGCGATAATGCCGTGAATAGTTGCGCGTGTCAGACAGGTTGGTTTCATTCGGCAGCGAACTCAATTGATAGACGTGTGAATTCGTAATGATGCGTACAAGCTCGGTCAGCGAGAATCCGGCATCCCGAAAGTTTTCTCCCAGGGCTTTCAGCAACGGCCCGTTCGTAGGCGGATTGGTCGCCCGCATGTCATCGACAGGTTCGACAAATCCGCGAGTCATCAAATCCGCCCAGACTCGGTTGGCCATCACCTCGGCGAACAAATGATTCTGCGGCGAAGTGATCCATGTAGCCAGCGCCTCACGCTGATCATCTCCCTCAGCGGTTGCAGGTGCTTCGCCGAACAGTGGACGAGGTTTCATCACCTCACCTGTCACAGGATGCGACACGCTGCCCTGACTGCCCGCAAAAAAGAATTCTTCTGACCCTGAAATCGGTGCTGAAATGCCCGTCCCTTTGTGACCGATCTTCGAAAAATACGCCGCAAAACTATAGAAGTCATCCTGTCCCCAGACTTCAAACGGATGATGATGGCATTTGGTACATTCGAGCCGCACGCCCACAAACAACTGACTCACCAGCGTGGTAATCTCTTCGGGCTGGCGACGATCTCGAAACATCGTCACCGCCCCGTTGTGAAACGTGCTGCCTCGCGCGGTGATCAGTTCACGCACGAACTGATCCCACGGCTTGCGTTCCTGAAACGACTGGCGAATCCAGCGGTCATAGTTAAATGTCGCTTTGATGCCGACGTGATAGGGATTCGGTCGCAGCAGATCGACCCATTTGCTGGCCCAGTAATCCGCGAATTCGGGTTCCAGCAGCAATCGATCGACAAGCCTCGCTCGCTTGCCAGGTGCCGCGTCGGCAAGGAACGCGGTCACTTCGTCGGGTGCGGGAATGCGACCACAGATATCCGTCGTGGCACGTCGCAGAAATGTGTGATCGTCACACACGGGTGACGGAGTGATATTCAGTCGCTGGAGATTGCGCCAGACCAGTTCGTCGATGAAGTTGTTGCGGGGCAGTTGATCGTAGACTTCGGCGGCAATGGATTCCGTGCGAGGAATCAATACGTCACAGACGGCGATTTGTCCCATGAACCGCGCCATGATGGCGGCGACGCCGGTGATCTGTCCAGCGGTCACCAGTCCCGTTTCGTCAACAGCCGCGATCGGAGCTTCGTTCGACTGAAACGCTGTGAGTCGAGTGACATCGCGTTCTGTGCCGTCGGAGAATTTCGCCGTGACGACAAGTGCCTGCGTCTGATTCGGAGCGGAAACAATCGACGACGGAGAGACGGCGATGGATTTCAACGTCGGGGCATCAGGAGCCTGACGCGGCATCCCCTGACGCACCCAGTTGAGCATTGTTTGATACTCCGGACCACCGGCGGCGAGTCGTCTTCCGCCGCCATGCGGAACCGTGCCCGCCGGTTTCGCGAGCAGCAGACTGTGTTCGGGAGCAGCCGGAAAGATTCGTCGTCCGCGACCTTCTTTGGTAATCGCGTCGAAATCCTGCTGAGGATCAAAGCCCAGAAGTGATAACTGAAAGCCACCCTGGCCGCGCGCTTTGCCGTGACATGGTCCGCTATTACATCCCAGTCGAGTGAAGATCGGTTGCAGGTCGTTTTGGAAATCAACGACAGAAGTTGGTTCAGGATCGTCAGCGCGAACCGCAGGGACGGCCATCGACTGGATGGCGACCACGGTCAGCATCAGCACGGAGGAAAAAAGAAGCAGGGGCGAACGTCGGTGATTCACGGCGTCGGTCGGTGTGGGTAGGAAAAAATGGGCGGGAATGCGGGCAATTCACAGTGCGGGGAAAAGCAGCCTAGCAAATCTCATCGACCGTTGTCACGGAAGAACTGAAATTCGCAGGGGAAATCGTCTTCTGCACTCGGCGAAATGCCGGTATTCATTGGCGGAATCCGCACTCTTTCATCCGGAACTACTCTGCGGCTCGATTTCAGGAATCAAACGATCACACGGTTTCACCCAGTCTCAGTCTTGCGGCTCGGCTACGACGAAATCAAATACCCACGAACGACGCATGAACGACAATTCCGTGATCTGGCCCTTGAAGTCGAATCGCTTCGGAGCGAAGTGCGAATCCTAAGCCAGGACCAACAACGCGGCTGACTCTCAATCGACCGACATCGATACTCCGGCTTCATCGCATGCTCAGCCCGTGGCGCCTTCGCCAGCCGTTACTCAGTGGCCTAAATCTGAGTCAGAGACGATACCTAAATATCCGTCGCCAGTTTTGCGAACTCAAACAGATCCTGGCGACCGCGGGCATGGCCAGAGAATGCACCTTGCTTGCCATCAATTTGTTGACACCTGCGACGTTGTCTCCACAGCGTTCGCCGCACTGGTCGATGTGACCGGAGCAGCGAACGGCTGGACACAAAGTCGCGTCGGTCGTGACCACCGACACGGGTTGGCGAATCATACTGCACCCAGCGGCGTGTCGGACCTCAGTGACTTCCACACAACGTGACGGCACTCCAAATCTGTCTTGCAACTGTGGCACCGAAGAGTTTAAATCTTGGCAACTCGACTCTTCGCAAGTACTTGCCGTTCCTCATGATGGGGAAACCTGCCGGTGGCAGTGCGGCTCAAGTTCAGAGGCGGACTACCTGTCCGACTACTTGTTTTGAGGTTCCGCAAGCCATGGCAAATCGAAATTGCATCCCCAAGTACGCTCACGCCGACGACGCGAAGAACAACTTGCCCGACATCCTCGCACGCTGGCGCAGTGTTCACTCCCTCGCCACGCCGGGGTGAAGGGGCATGGGCCGACCTCGCCGCGCAGGGGTACGATGGATTCCGCTTTGTTGTCTGCAAGGGATTGCGACTCGATGACGTTCCGCTATTTCATTGAGGCATCAGCTCCGGTTACTGAGTGATGACCGCGAATCGGGAATCCCGAATCGGACATTTTCGGGCTCGCTATCATTGTCGCCGTCTACCCGGCAGTGTGCCGGGATCAACGACATTTTTTGAATCGGAGAGTTGCGATGCGCAGGAAACCGGAAGCCTGGAAGAGAACAAGCAGAACGATCACGGTCGGCAGCACCGCTGCCCAGACGCTTCAGGCGGCCAACGAGATTGCGCAGCCGGGCGATGCGATCATCGTACCCGTAGACCCCTATTCTGGCGCGCGACTCTTCACGGATGGCACAACGATCATCGGAAGCGGAGTCGGCCAGGATGAATCGGACCGAACCATCGCACAGCAGATGAGTCGAACCACCAGCGTGGCGGCTGCGCGAGGGAAAGAGCCCGGCACCGTCCGTTGCTCCCCCGGGTGGCAAAGTCATCACCTTTGCGTAGAGAGGATTCGGTGGTGCGATGGTGTTGAATAGTTATTGCAATGGCTGCGGAGCATGCCAGGCGATTCCGACATAGCCATAGTGATTCGCAAACCCAAACGAGGTTCGCGTTTGCGCATTTAGTGGCCGGCGCGTCTTGGCGCGGGGCAACAATCAGCTTGGTTCGGTGCACTGATACGCCCCGATACGCTATTGTATGCCGGTGCCACCTTCGCCGAGGAACGGAACTCGTATAAGGAGATGTGCGATTCGGGATTCCCGAATCGGTGTCGAGGGTGTGCGAATACACTCCGTTTGTGGTTTGTCATTGGTGTCCAATTCCGTCCGTCAGGCGAGACGATGTTGGAGCCGTAATTGATTGAAACATGCGAGACCAGCTTGCACACATCGTCAACGAAGCCTTCGAGGAATATGGTGAGCACCACGTTCACAAAACGTTTTTCCGTCGGTACGAGGCAATCGACGAGAGATTCGATTCTGATGAAGGCGCAATCGCGAAGGCGGTCATTAAGTCGTTTTGGACACGCTATGAATGCGGTCTGCAGGACGCCAACGCTGAATTCATTCGGGATTTGCTCGAACGCGTCAAAAACCCCGCGAAGAAATTTCCATGGAAAACAATTAATGCTATGAGCGA
The DNA here is from genome assembly GCA_043737515.1 of Candidatus Kuenenia sp. Taxonomy (GTDB): domain Bacteria; phylum Planctomycetota; class Planctomycetia; order Planctomycetales; family Planctomycetaceae; genus SXXK01. The sequence goes on from JAYTAK010001039.1 coordinate 6,206, forward strand.
TGCGCATGACATTAACCACCAGACGCTCCGGACATCTACGGAGCCGCTCTATCGACAGAAGGAAGCATTCGATGCCGCCGGACACAGGGGCACAAGCCCGCAGTTTCTTAAGCTGACCGACTTTCAAAAGCTTAGCGATCGATTCAGCGAGTTAGCAGTGGTTTGCTCGCAGCCGGTGGAGAGAAGCTACGCCTCATTGATTGAAGCGATGTCGACCGCACGTGCAATGGTTGAAGGATCATCCTCTGTCCTTAATGAAACGACCTTTGACCTTGTTCGACTGGCGCTGACCGCGCCCTATCCCGTATGGTGGGACGCCATCCTTGACGAGCGCGCCACAACAATGCAAGCGTTCTACCTTTCTGTCGGTTATCAGCACATCACCGGGCTCCCTTCGAACGAGACAATCCGGAAGGCAGTACATCAATGGGGGCCTTACCTCACAAAGATGTGTGAAGATGGTTATTGCGACTGGTACTCACTCAGGGAACTGCGATGAGAACAGCAAAAGCTCGAAAGATTATTAGAAATGCAGCAGGTCACACTCCTGATGCCGTTGCAGAAGCCGTTGCAACCCTTGTGACAAGTGCTGGGCGTGCAGACGACGCGGGGAAGCCGGCGACACCAAGCCTCATCAGTGCCATTTGGGCCGCTGTCACAGCGACGATCGTTACATCGTTGCTTTCCTCACTGGTGTCGGAAGTTTCAACCGCGCTGGCTCGCAGCCGACCACAGTCGGCTGTTGACTTGCTGCTCAGTTCACATGACCTGTATGTTCAATATTTTGCGGTATCGTTGATGGGATTGTCACTGCTCTGGTATCTGTACTCACGGATCTTCCAAAACACGCGACCGCTGACACCTGTGGTCATCGCTACATCGTTTTTAGCCGCCCTGGTCGCGTACTCATGGGTCACGCGCGGAAATGAATCAGAACTGGCCACACGAAAGGAATCTGCAGCAGCACTGGTCAAAAATGAACACTGGATCGCCTACGACCCGCAGGAATTCGATCCTCACCTGGGCGTTTTTCCGTCCGAAGACAGTATTCGCCGTGATCTAAAGGCGCTCAGAGAGTTCGGATTTAGCGGGATCATCACATTCTCGAATCAAGACACGCTCGGCAGGATCCCCTACATCGCTGACACTCTTGGACTAAAGGTCATTCTTGGAGTCTGGCTCAATGAAGGTTCCGACATCCCGGATGATTATGAGCGAGACGCAGCAATCAAGGCTGCGAAGGCGGGCGTCATTGACGCAATCTGCGTCGGGCATACGCGCGGCGAAGCCAGCCAGCTCGAATTGCTGGCTGAATTCATGGCGGAACTAAGAGACGCGACGGCGTTGCCCGTCAGTCACAGCGAGCCGATCGACAACTATATTGGTGAGCGAGGAACGGTACTGCGGACGATGGGTGACTGGTACTTTCCGATTGTCGGCAATCAGTGGAGGCCATTGGACTCAGCAGAAGAAGCATTGTCACAGTTTCGTCAGGAGATTCGACTTGCCGCGCAACTGCCGGCCGACAAGCCGGTCCTGCTGAAACTGGTCGGGTTTCCCAGCCGAAAAACGGGAGACACTTCTGTTCCAGATCCACAACTTACTTTCTTTAGAGGGTTTCTGCAGAACCCGGATCTTCCCCGTAATGTTTCGCCTTCATTCGCCTTTGCTTTCGACAACCGATTTGCGGGCCGCCGCGCGAGTTTCCGGCCCGACGATCGGGACCCGTCCGAAGAAAGACTCGGTCTGCTGACTAGTGAAATTGAGCCACGAGGCAAGCCCGCTATGGCCGAATTGAACCGAAGCTGGCGAATGTTGACGCCGGACCCAACGGTGCCCACCGGGGAATACATCATCGAACCGTCAACGGAATCGAATGAGGATTCCAGGGAGTGGAGGCTCTATTCCGGTCAGGAGAACGCGAAATTCCATTTCGCAAGTATCTTGTGGACTGCTGCTGGCAGCATCGTACTGCGGCCACACCCTGAATTGCGGGATCCGAACGGCTGGGGGCCATCCGTTTACGTCGCTGCTTTTTTGAGTCATAGTGATTCGCGTGGTGCTGACGTGCCGTCCCTGAACGTTGTTGATGACATCATCGTTGTGAGCGCGACAGGCCAACTGGATAACGGAGCCGAAGCCGACAGTATCGGCAGTCAGGAAATAGCGTTGCGTCTCGGTTACGACCGGGGACTTCAGAGAATGGTCTGCACGGCGGACGTACGGATCTCTTTGGTCGATTCGGGAACACCCATTGAAGCTGATCTGAACATTTTGCGCGTGCACACAAATCTGGTTAGAAAGACCGGCGGCGAATTTCAGCTGGACATATTCAGCGGCGACTCAAGTGGCATTGAATGGGCCATCCCCGGTAACGAAGGAGAGCGCCTCGAGTTTGGGTTTTTTCCGACCAGCGCCATGCCGAGCAACTACGCCACGGACAGTCCGTCACGCACGATGGAGGTGTTTGTTCACGGAAACCCGACAGCGCAAGATGGCGAGAACGGTGAGCTGAAACAGACCCCCAACGTCCGCATCAAATTAAACAGCCCGGAATCCCCCATGATTTTCGGAGCCCATTGGGACGCTGACAACAACACCGCGTTTGCCAACAACGTTTCTGTCACGCCAATTGTACTGAAGGAGCACCTTGTAAAGCCGATAACGTTCCGCTATTCCATTGAGGCATCAGCTCCGGTTACTGAGTGATGACCGCGAATCGGGAATCCCGAATCGGACATTATCGGACTCGCCATAATTGTCACCGCCTACCCGGCAGTGTGCCGGGATCAACGATTTTTTTTGAATCGGAGAGTTGTGATGCGCAGGAAACCGCGAATCTGGAAGAGAAAAAGTAGAGTTGAATGGGTTCCCAACGGGCCTCGACGCCGACGCGGCGCTGCTCGAATGGAGGTTCATTGGCCCTTCGCAGCAGTCGGGCTGGCTGCCGGCCTCGTCACCTTAATTCCTGGGCTATGCACCGTCGGCGCATCGGCTGAATCGCTTGCTCTGATCGGGTTCGTCTCACTGGCTCTCAGCCTGCTCATGCTTTGGCTACCGTCTCTGGCGAATCGCGCAGCATCCGGACTTTGTCCCTCTCACCACAATAGACGTCGTCGGTCAGCGATTGGCGGACGTGCAGCGGGCGATTTGATCAGCTCCGAACAGTTGGAAGCCCGGTTGTTGCTGTCTGGCAGAACGATCACAGTCGGCAGCACAGATGCTCCCACACTTCAGGCAGCTGATGACATTGCGGAACCCGGTGACACGATCATGGTGCCGAACGGCACCTGGTCTGGCGCGCGACTCTTCACCGACCGCACGACCATCATCGGAAATGGAATTGGAAGCACAGTGCTGGACGGCGCCAACAACGGTCCGGTTCTGGAAATCCATGGCACCGGAATCAGAGTTTCGAAACTAACAATTACAAACGGGCTTGGGGCGGGAAAACACGGTGGGGGAATTCAGCTCCGCAATGGAACAGCGGAGATCGTTGACGTCGAAATCAGCCAAAACAACTCGACTCAGGCCGGTGGCGGAATTTCGGTCATTGGGCCGCAGGCGAGACTAACGCTACGTAATTCATTGGTGCAGGACAATACCACGGGGCGCGGGATCACAAACGGCTCAGCTGGATTCGGCAGCGCGATTTTCGTTGCCGACGGCGGCGCTTTGGTTGCCGAAGGCAACATGTTTAAACGCAACGACGCGTGGCTGTCCGGCGTAATCTATGCGGGCGCGGTCGATCGATTTGACCTGCGTACCGAACCATCGGGCCGTATCACTCTTATCGGTAATACATTTCAGAATAACACAGCCGACAACGAGGGTGGCGTTGTTGTGCGACTGCATAACGACAGTCTGCTCTTTGCCAATAACCTGCTGGTGAATAACAACGGAAACGCGCTGACCGTGAGCGGGAATGCACCAGCAAGAATTCTGAACAACACGATTCACGGACAGTCCGGGTCGTTCCGGCAGTCCGGGAATGGAATCTCCGCAGCCAGTGCCACCAACGCATGGATCTTCAGCAACGCTGTCACTTCAAACCTGGGAACTGGCGTCGATGCTGCTGACGCAAAGCTGCTGGACTTCAATTTCGTAAGCAACAACGGCATTGAGTATTCACCGACAACGACTGCCGGTGCGCACTCAGGAGCCGGAGATCCCTTATACACTGATCCGGACAATGGTGACTTTACACCACTCCCTGGGTCACCACTGCTGCAGACCGGAACGACAGAAGCCGCATATGCAAACCCGGATGGCAGTCGCAATACGATTGGATTTGGTGGCGGACCATGGTTTAACAATCGCGAGGCATCATTCTCGCAATTGCCACAGGAGTCCATGCAACAGCTTGAATCGTACGCGAAAGCGACCATGCGACTGTTTCTCGATCCACGGGCTGTCAACACAGCTGCCGGGGTTCCCCATACAACGTATCAGACGGGTGCCTTTCGCCGACTGGTCGATGGAGTTTGGCAGGAAGCACCTCAGGACATTGAACGTGGTTACGGCAGCCATTTCGTCCCAAACGAAGCAACCCTGATGTGGAAGGATCTGGCACTAGCGTACAAGGCTGACTGGCTCACGGACGTACCGGCGGCGCAGAAATATGACGCTTCATGGGGATTCATTCAGAAAGGCATTGAGACTTTCAAGCTGATTGTCAACTCGCTGGACACTAAGAAATTCAAGGATGGAATGCTTTATCGGGCTTACAAGACGACTCCGGGAGTTGGCGATTCGGACCCAAACCGCGATCTATTGCCTGAACAGATTACCCGTGCTGATGACCAGCAGTCATCGGACGACAACCTCTTGTTCATAGAGGGGTTATTTTCGATCTGGGGACTAGTGATAGACCCGACAGTTGCAATTCCGCAGCTGAAACGAAACGAAATCGTCGGACTGATTCGAGGCATTCTCAAGAAACTTGACTGCCAACAATTTTTTTGGGGCAATCAAATCATTTTCAATCTGACCGACGGATTACCGAGCCGAAAATCGAATGGCGAACTAGCGACATGGGATCGTCTCACCGCTGAAGGGCCAATTCTACTGGCGAATGCAATTCTGCATGTTGAAGGCGGAAACACTATGCCAATCCAGGAATTTGAATCTGTGATGCCGAGCTTCCAGACAAACGCCATTAACTATCAATCACATTCCAGCGGAGACATCCTCGTCCCGCTGCCAGCCTATAATGGCCAATCGTTTGTGACCGGCCTGAGAAACATCCATAGCATTCCGACGACACCGTCAGAAGGGATCGGAGCAACTTTCTTCGCGAATTCAACTCGGCCAACATTTGAGGCCGGTTTGGATTTCGCGGACTCGAACGGTTTTAGTACCTTATTCGACCATGTGATGAATAACACCTTGAATGGCATCTTGCTGAATTCCGCGGCTGACTCAACCAATCCGCAGACACAACGTGAAGGTGTCCTCCCAGCAAATGAATCGAATTCAACGCCAGTCCCAGGACGGACAATGCCGAGGGTCACGACTTCATCGTCTTTCTTTACTGCTCTTGCAAGATCCGAACACCTCGCCGCAACCGAGGTATTGCATGTTTTGGACGAGACTCGCAAGTATGAAGCACGTTTTTTTGACGGTGAAGTGGGTGGCTTTGGCTGGCAAACGGCAATCCCTTATCGACCCGACGATGTGAACGTTGGATGGGTGTCGGAACGTGATAACGAACTCAAATACTCGGATTTTGGCAATTTCTATTCGACAATTCACAATTCGTATCTGCTTGAAAACATCTATGATGCCCTCCATCCTGATGAGTTACTCACAAGTTTAAATGTGCATAAGGAACGTCTTGCACACATCGCTGCCCGACTGGATAGCAACATTCCTTTACCAGCGGATTTGTTCGCTGCCCCTGGGATAATTTTGGAACCTGTGAGCCCCGAGGCCGCTCTGACAGAAGGAAATGGCAGTCTCAGTTATAGAATTCGTCTAGCTAGTAAGCCAACGGCGAGCGTTTCCGTGAACATTGCAACTGACATCCAGACGACGGCAGCCACGGCTAGCGTCACTCTGTCCCCGACACAATGGCAAACCGGGGTCGTAGTTCAACTTACGGCTGTCGATGATGCCGCCATCGAAGGAAATCACGCATCCTCAATTTCGCTCGAGTCATCCAGCAACGATCCATGGTATTTCGAGAGACTGGTTTCGGCAACCATCGGCGTCATCGACAATGAAATCATTCCATCGCCACCAACAATTCTCAGTCCAATCTCGCGGATTCAGACTCAACGTCCGATGTTCGCGTGGACTCGAATCAGTCAGGCGTCCTCGTATGAACTCCTGGTTCAACGCCCCGACAATGCGAACGAAACGGTTCTGCTCACAGCAACTGCAGAGACATCCTACTTACCTTTGATTGACCTGAAGATAGGTCGTTACCAGGCTTCCGTTCGGACACGGTTTTCTTCCGGTGTGACCACCCAATGGTCATCACTTTCATTTCAGATTGACACGAGAGTATTGCTCGTCCCGATTGCAGCGCTGCAGCTCACAGCGAGACCTGCTCTTCAATGGCAAAGTCTGTATGGGGCTGCCAGGTATGATCTATGGTTAAATAATCGCACCACCGGTCAAAACCAGTTCATCCGGGATGACAGCATAGAGACGACTTCGTGGACACCAACAACTGATTTGCCAATCGGGTCGTATCGAGTCTGGGTGCGTGCTATTGATGCGACCGACGTGGCTGGTGGCTGGTCGCTGGGACTAGACTTTGTCATTAGTCCGCGAGTTAATCTGGCCTTGATGGCAAAGCTGCAGCCAACGTCTCGCCCGCCAGTCTCCTGGGCGGCCTTGGCCGGTGCCTCAAAGTATGACATCTGGATCGACAACCGAACGACGAATGAGGTTCAGTACATCCGCAACCAGAACATAACAACCACTTCATTCACTCCAGCGGCTAACCTGCCGATTGCGGTCTACCGCACGTGGGTTCGTGCAATAGATGCCAAAGGTGTTCCTGCGCAATGGTCGGTGGCTACTGACTTCACGGTCGCCACGGCACCCCTGATCACCACGCCGCTGAATTCGACCTTCAATCGCAAGCCCCCTTTCAGCTGGAATGCTGTGACAGGGGCACTGAAGTATGCAGTGCAATTACGGAATCTGACAACGGGAGTGACGGTCTACAACGCAACCAACATCACGACGACCAACTGGACGTCTCCAGTCAATCTCCCCGACGGCCAGTACCGCTGGTGGGTGGTGGCGTTTGGGGCAGGCAGTGTCCAGGGACTCTGGACGGCTCCAGTCGATTTCAACGTTGGCGGTCAGGCAACTTTGCTGACTCCGACGCGATCGACCACAAACGCGAAACCTGTTTTCTCATGGAAGCCAGTTGATGGTGCAGCACGTTATGAGCTTTGGGTGAACAACGCGACAACCACTGCGAGTGTCGTCAAACAAATGAACCTGACGTCGTTGACCTACACTCCGGCAACGACCCTCCCAAAAGGCAATTACCGAGCTTGGGTTCGAGCCATCAGCACAACCGGTGAAGTTGGCGTTTGGAGCCTTGAAGTTAAGTTCACGATCGCCGCTCAGGAGATCGCTCCTCAAATACAGGATTTTCTATCTCCACTGAGCGATGAACTCCTTGTCGTACTTCGCTCTGAGAACAACCGTCCGCAACTGCGGAAGGAAAAGCGATCCACTACCAATATTCCGCTTCAGGACGAAACGGAGGGGGACAAAGAACGCGTCGAAGTGTCGCTGATCAATATGGCCGATCCGAAAATGAGCCCGCCGCCTAGCCGTGAGACTGCCCATTCGCTGATCGATCTCGTCATGGCGAGTGTCGATACAAATTGTCTTCTCGACGAATGACCCACTCAACCCCATGCCGGCCAAATGTGCCTGAATGTCATTTCCCATCAAACTACTCCGGTGAGACCGACCGGAGTGTCGTTGTGCATGGTCGCAACCTGCGTCGGTCACATCGACCGACGCGTCGAATGCTGCGGCGACAATCTCGCAGGTGTAGTCAAATTGATGGCGAGCCAGGTGCGTTATCTGGCCATGCCCGCGAGTGCCGGAGTCCGGTTCGATCGACGAATTCGGTGATCGATATGGAGTCAATTGGGATTGGGGAGTTCCTGATGTCGTTCGTTTCGCAAATGGGCCAATGGTGCGGTGCGGGCCAATGGTGCGCGGGCCAATGGTGCTGCGCGGGCCAATGGTGCCATCCATCGGTTGCCAAATGGATGAGTATTGTGGGGCCAATGGAGTGGGGGGCCAATGGTGCCATCCATCGGTTGCCAAGTGGATGAGTATTGTGTTGAGTCTGCGGAATGTAGGTGGTTGTCGGTGGTCGGTGGCAGGTCTTGGACAACGTTTGGTTGGAGGTTAACAAATGGCACGGACAAATCGGCGGGATGTGTTGGCGCCGGGCGAGATTCAGGTGGTGCATTGCATCAATCGATGCGTGCGGCGGGCCTATCTCTGCGGACAAGATCCGTTGACCGGGACTGACTACGAACACCGTCGGGAACTCATCCGTCAGCGGCTGGAATTTCTGGCGGGAATCATGGGGATTGAAGTGCTTGGGTATTCGGTAATGAGTAACCATTTTCACTGTATTTTACACAGTCGGCATGATGTGGTGGAGACATGGTCGGATGAGGACGTGGCTCGGAAGTGGTGGATGTTGTGTCCTGCTCGCAAGACGAAAGAAGGCCTTCCGGCCGATCCGACTGAGTTTGAGTTGAACTCGATTCGCAACGACGCAAGAGACCTGAAGGAAAAGCGCGTCCGCCTGTCGAGCATTTCATGGTTCATGCGGTTCCTGTCAGAGCGTGTTGCAAAAGTCGCGAATAAACAAGACCAGTGTTCTGGGCGATTTTGGGAGGGTAGATTCTGCGGACAGATTTTGCTGGATAGTGCCGCAATTCTGGCCTGTATGCAGTATGTGGATTTGAATCCTGTGCGAGCGAATATCGCCGTGAGTCCTGAGTGTCGGCCGTAAGCGCACTGTGAACCGCATCTTGCAAGGGTCTTTATTCTGAGGGGATTTGTTTCCCTTCAAAATGGAGATCAGTGCAATGGCGAATCAGCAGC
>JAYTAK010001040.1:0-6678 GCA_043737515.1 Candidatus Kuenenia sp.
TCGAAAAGGTCAAGCAGACCGGCCTGAAGTACATGATGGCCGAAACCGTCGTTTATAGCCGCGAATATCTGTTCATCAAAGAGATGTACAAGAAAGGTGAACTCGGCAAAATTCAGCATCTCGCCGCATCGCATCCGCAGGACATGGACGGCTGGCCCAGCTATTGGGAAAAGATGATTCCCATGCATTATGCGACCCATGTGGTCAGCCCCTGTCTCGGACTGGTCGATGGTCTGGCGGAATACGTGAGTTGCTTCGGTTCAGGCACCGTTCGCGAAGACATCGCAAAAAAATCCGGCAACACGTTCGCCGTGGAGACTTGTCATGTCAAGATTCTTGACACGGATCTGACTGCCCATATCTGGCGATTTCTTTACGACGTGGCGCGTCAGTATCGTGAGAGTTTCGATGTGTACGGCACAAAGAAAAGTTTCGAATGGACTCTCGTCGAACACGAACCGCATGTGATCCATACGGCGAAAAAGCCAGAGCCTGAAATCCCGGAAAAAGTCACGATCCCCGACTTCGCCCATCTGCTGCCGGAACCAATCCGTCGATTCACTCAGCCTGCGGAAATTCATGACGCCGATCATCTGTCATTCCTGCAGGGCGGTGGTCATGGCGGTTCACATCCGCATCTCGTGCATGAATTCGTGAGCGCTCTCGTCGAAGGCCGCGACCCGCGTCCCAACGCCGTCACGAGTGCCAACTGGACCTGCGTCGGCATCTGTGCGCATGAGTCCGCCCACAAAGGCGGCGAAATTGTCCGGCTGCCGAAGTTTACGCTGGGTTAAGTCCAGGCCGGGACTCTGGACTGCGGCAGCCTGCTGCCGCTTTTGTACTCGCAGCCTGCTGTGGGACGTTGCGATCGATGATGATTAGGCGGCAGCTTCCGCAGACGCCAGCAGGCTGGCTGAGGAAAGCGGCAGCAGGCTGCCGCAGTCCATGGAACAAAGTCCATGCTGCGCTTTCCGAATCGATGAAATGACGGCACAATAGTCCATTGTCAGGTTAACCGACTTTCGTTTACAGATCGCGTCGCGATGTCGTCCGCTGAACAGTATCTCAAGCCCGAAGTGATTCAAAGCATTGCGAGGCTTGATCTGCGCGCGAAGTTCATCGTCGAAGGATTACTGGCTGGCCTGCATGCGAGTCCCTTTCATGGGTTCAGCGTCGAATTCAGCGAACATCGACGATACGAACCGGGAGACGATCCCAAAGACATCGACTGGCAGGTGTTCGCCCGGACTGACCGTTTTTACATCAAGAAGTATCAGGCCGAAACGAATATCACCGGCTACCTGCTGATGGATCTGTCCCGCAGCATGGCGTACACGTACCGCCAGACGCTGACAAAGTTTGACTATGCAATCTGCCTGGCGGCTTCCATCAGCTACCTGATGATTCATCAACAGGATCCCGTCGGACTGATGACATTTGACGATCAACTGCGAACCAGTCTGCCGGCTCGCAGTCGGCGGTCCCATCTGGGCGATATTCTGGCCGTCCTGCAACGCTGCAAGCCGACCGGTACAACGAACATCGGCGGCAATCTGCGGCGCGTGGCATCAATGATTCGCCACCGCAGCCTGATGATGCTGATGTCAGACCTGCTCGCTGATCCGGACGAAATCATCGACGCACTGCGAATCCTGCGATTTCGCGGCCATGATGTCATCCTGTTTCACATTCTCGATGAAGCAGAAGTCACGTTTCCGTTTTCCGGCAGCGTGGATCTGCTCGAACCTGAATCACAGGATCACGAGATCGTGGACGCGGCGGGCATCCGAGCGGACTATCTTGAAGCCGTGGCCGAATTGCGCGAACGTTTTCGTTCTGTCTGCGTGAGTATCGGAGCAGACTACGTGCCGCTCGACACGAGTATGCCGTTTGACAAAGCGCTGGTAGAATTTCTGACTCAACGCCAGGCAAGGTTCTGAAATCTATAAAGGATCGACAATCATGAAATCTCTGTTCCGGGTTGCAACTCTTCTGACGGTGACTGCTTCCGTCAACTCGTATCAATACTCTTCTGCCGCTTCGAAGGAACCAAACACGCCCGTGACTGCTCACTCTTCCGCTGCTTCCGATACGCAACTTTCTGCTGACAATCCCTTTGCCGCTCCGAGTCCGCTCGACTTTCACACGCCGGCTTTTGACAAAGTCCGCCTGGAACATTACCAGCCGGCGTTCACGGTCGGCATGAAGCAGCAGCTTGCGGAAATGGATGCCATTGCATCGCAGACCGACGCACCGACATTCGAGAACACGATTGTCGCGATCGAAAAATCCGGAGCCCTCCTGACACGCGTGCGAAACGTGTTTTCCAATATGACTTCGGCGGAGAAAACGAAGGACCTGCAGAACATCGAAACAGAACTCGCACCTTTGCAGGCGGCACATTCGGACAACATTCTGCTGAATCGCGGACTGTTCGCTCGAGTCGAAAAACTCTACGAAACCCGCGACACGCTGGGACTCAGCGAAGAACAACGCGAAGTCCTCAAGCAGCACTACGAAAGCTTTGTGCGTGCGGGTGCCAAACTGGATGAAGCGCAGCAGGCGAGGATTCGCAGCCTCAACGAGCAACTCTCGAAGTTGGAGACGAAGTTCGAGGAAAATCTGCTGGCCGTCACCGAAGAACGATCGGTCTTCATTGACAATGTGTCTGAACTGGATGGCATGAGCGACGCGGACATCGCGGCCGCTGCCGAAGGGGCAAAAGCACGCGGCAAGGAAGGTAAGTATCTGCTGGAGATTACGAACACAACCCGCGTCCCCATTCTGTCATCGCTGAACAATCGCGAGACACGGCGGCGTATCTGGGAGGCTTCCGCCAACCGCGGATTGGGTCGTGATGGCGGCATCGATAATCGTCCGCTGATCCTTGAGATCGCTCAACTGCGAGCGGAACGTTCGAAGCTGCTGGGCTTTGCCAATCATGCAGCTTTCAAACTGCAGAATCAGATGGCCGAAGAACCCGCAGCGGCCCGCAAGATGCTGACGGATCTGATTCCCGGAGTTCTGGCAAAAGTGCAGGAAGAAGCCCGCGATCTGGAAGCCATGATCGTGGACAGCGGCGGCAAGCACGAACTCGCACCGTGGGATTGGGAATACTACACCGAGAAAGTCCGCAAGGCTCGTTTCGAAGTCGATGAAGCGGCGGTGAAGCCCTATTTTGAACTCGATAATGTCCTGAAGAACGGCGTCTTTTTCACGATGAACAAGCTGTACGGCATTGAGTTCCGTGAGCGCACAGACTTGCCGGTTTACCATCCCGATGTGCGCGTGTTTGATGTCTTTGACAAAGACGGCACACACTTCGCAATTTACTACGTGGACTTTTTCAAACGTGACACAAAGCGTGGTGGAGCATGGATGAGTTCCTTTGTGGATCAGTCTCATCTGCTGCACGAAAAGCCCGTCATTGTCAACGTGCTGAATATCCCAAAACCTGCAGCAGGCGAACCGGCGCTGATCAGTTTCGACAACGTGACCACGATGTTTCACGAAATGGGCCACGCGCTGCACGGCATGTTTTCCAACGTCACATATCCGTCCGTTTCAGGCACAGCCACGCCTCGCGACTTTGTGGAGTTCCCATCGACATTCGAAGAAGACTGGGCGATTCAACCTGCGGTGTTGAGCAACTACGCGAAGCACTACAAGACCGGTGAACCGATTCCAAAAGAACTCCTGGACAAGGTGATCAAGGCGAGCAAATTCAATCAGGGCTTCGACACACTGGAATACCTCGCTGCCGCGTTGCTGGATCTTGAATGGCACGCGCTGACGTCCGAAGAAATCCCCGCCGACGCTGAAAAATTTGAAACTGCCGCGCTGAAGAAATACGGCATCGATTACGCTCCGGTGCCGCCGCGCTATCGAACCGCCTATTTTGCTCACATCTGGTCGGGCGGCTATTCCAGCAGCTACTACGCTTATCTCTGGAGCGAAGTCCTGGCCGCCGACGCATTCGCGTACATGCAGGCTCACGGCGGACTGACTCGCGAAAACGGCCAGCGCTTCCGCGACACCATCCTCTCCGTCGGCGGCAGCCGCGAACCGATGGACGCCTACAAGGCGTTTCGCGGCAGCGAACCGACCGTTGACGCGCTGCTGAAGAGGCGTGGTTTGAAGTAAAGGCCCGCGCAGATTTAGCCTTGCCAATTCCCCACTTTGAAATCCGAAATCCGAATGTCGAAATCCGAAACAAGTTCGAAGCACGAATTTCAAAACATCCTGATTTGCCAGCTTTGTTTGATTGTGGTTTAAGATTTCCTTCGAATTTCGCGCTTCCAACTTAGTCTAATCGTAAAAGTTATTTGACATAACTCGTTTAACGACAAGCCGCAGGCGACCGCGTCCCCCTTCGCCGCCGACGCCTGCGGCTTGTCGTTAAACAAAAAAAACTCTGCCTCCCTGCTTACCCCGTTATAGTGCGCGGAAAACACAATGCCGGTTGAATCAGACACACTGAATGCTGAACTTATTCGGGAGATCGCGGCGGACAGCAAACTGTTGCCGCGTTTCTTTGCCTCGGTGATTGACAAGATTCTGGCATGCGGAGTTGGTCTTGTCTTTTACGGACTTGCGGGAAGTATCTGGCCTAGACAGGGGCGGGCTGAGTATGCTTCACTGCTGATAGCACTTGGCTGCTACATTCTGTACTTTGTCCTCTGTGAAGCTGTGACGGGTCGCACCGTAGGTAAGTTCTTGAACGGTCTCGTTGTCGTTTCGGGTGACGGCCACAGATGCTCCACGTTCCAGGCATTTGTCCGAAATGTGTTTCGAGCTTTCGAAGACGTCCCCATTCCAATAGGGATGTTCATTTGTGGTCTCACCATTTTCCTGACAAGTTACCGTCAACGGATCGGTGATCTTGTGGCAGGAACCTACGTGATCGATATCCTCGATGCAGATCGAATCACACGTCGGGCAATGCGTGTTGACTTGTCTGGTGAGTAAAATTGCTATTCTACTGTCCTTTTCTGGAACGTTTGGGCAAAGAGTGAGACTCGTTGTCGTCGTGCTGAAAGTCAATTGTGGACGAAGCGAAACAAGACGTACTTTTTAATAACTGTGCCACCACAGTTCGTAGCTTGCTTCCGGCCCTGATGAAGCTGGAACGCGAGGCGGCGTTGTTGCAGCCGGTGCCGTTGATGGAGCGGGAGTGGTTTGAATTGCTGCGGCAGAAGCTTGTTCCGCAATTGGGGGAGCAGGCGTTTCTGGTGGTCGCAGTTGTCGGTGGCACGAATATCGGTAAGAGCGTGATCTTTAATCATCTGGCAGGATCACGCGCCAGTGCGACCAGTCCGCTGGCCTCCGGCACAAAGCACGCGACGTGCCTTGTGCCTGAAGGCTTTCAGGCACAACATAATCTGCAGTCGGTATTTCCTGATTTTGAACTACACGAATGGTCGGATGCGTCGCTGGCTTTGGAAGAATCTGAAACGCATCGCCTGTTCTGGCGCGTCGCGCCAGAACTGCCGCCTTCATTACTGGTCCTCGACACGCCGGATATCGACAGTGATGCGCGAGTCAACTGGGTGCGTGCAGATGCCGTTCGTCGCTCCGCCGATGTGCTGATCGCCGTGTTGACTCAGCAGAAATACAACGACGCCGCGGTGAAGGAGTTTTTTCGCAAAGCGGGCGACGAAGACAAAGCCGTCCTGGTGATTTTCAATCAGTGCCTGCTGCCGGAAGACGAACCGTATTGGCCGATCTGGCTCGACACATTCTGCCGTGAAACTCATATCACACCCGATGCCGTTTATATTACCCCGAACGATCGCCGCGCGGCCGAAGATCTGCGGCTGCCGTTTTTCGAGCGGCACATCCCGACGACCGATGCGGACAAACCAACGCCCGCACCGGACAATACGCCGCGAGATCTGGCAGCCGATCTGGCGAAGCTGCGATTTCGCGAAATTCGGATGAGGACACTGCTGGGTTCGTTGCATGAACTGACTCATCCGCAGCGCGGCATCCCGGCGTATCTGCGCGAACTGCGTCTGGCCAGCGAGGATCTGGGACGTACAGCCACGCGGTTGACGACTGACAGCGTCGTGCAGGTTCGCAACTGGCCGTCACCTGCCAATTCGCTGCTGGTGGCGGAGATTCGTCAATGGTGGCACGCGCATCAGGAAGGCTGGGCACGCACGATCAATTTGGCCTACAACACGGTGGGCAGCGGACTTCTGTGGCCGATTCGAGCCGCGCGGCGCGCCTTGCAGGGCGAACCCGAACCGCCGATGGAAGATTACCGCCGCCGCGAATGGCTGGCGGTGCTTGGCGTCGTCGAAGAACTGTTCGACAAGCTGCAATGGATGGCAGATTCCGGAAATGAAATCATCAGGCCTCGCATCGAAGCGATATTGCAGGGTGAGGCACGATCCCGACTGCTGACGCTGCTGCGGCAGCAGCACGATACGGTTGATTTCGCAGACGAACTGGCGCTGATTGTTGATCAGGAAATGCAGAATCTGCAAAAGACTAAGCCGGACCTGTTCGGAATGTATCGACAGTTAAACAACGTTTCAGCAGCCGTGCGACCGATGACCAGTGTCGTATTGTTTTCACTGGGATTCGGTCCTGCCGGTGAAATGGTGGCACCGTTCCTTGGTCATGCCGCGGCGTCGGCAGTGGTTCACGTCTTCGCGGATGTGGCTGGCGGAG
>JAYTAK010001041.1:0-2927 GCA_043737515.1 Candidatus Kuenenia sp.
GTCGGCTGCCGGAACTGCTGAGCCCGCTCAGCAGCGGCCGGGTGGTGGAATCGGAAACTTTGATCTGGCAGAGCTATTGGTGGTTCGCCGCGATCGTTATGCTGTTGACTCTGGAATGGGTATTGAGAAAACGTGCCGGATTGTTGTGAAGTATTGTGACGGCGAGCGGCATGCGTCAGCTTGCCGGTACAAAAAAGCGATGTACCGGAGGGCTCACGCCACTCCGCTCGCCGGATTCATTTCTGGCCGCGCGGAGTATAACTTTCGAATGCAGGAATCTCATATGAGCATCACACTTGACCCCATCGTTTCCAGCAAACTGCGACACTTTGCGCGGCGTCGGCTGTGGTTGATTGTCGCTCGAGGCCTCTGCGCCGGGGTTGTGATGTTTCTGGTGTGCATGGCGATCGTGGCGGCCATCGACTGGTATTGGCTGCTGAGCGACAACGTGCGCTGGAGCCTCAGCGCCGCCGTGTACATGGCCGTCGTCGTCGCGGTCTGGATGACATGTCTGCGACGCATGCTGCATCTGCCGGCGAAGGAAGAAATCGCATCGCAGGTCGAACAGACGGAACCACAACTCCGGGAGAATCTGCTGTCGGCCGTTGAATTGGCCACCGACGATCCGGCGTCCCTGCATGACTCGCCCGTCTTTCGGAGTCTGCTGCAGGGCAAAGTGGCCGAGCAGATGGGGCGAATTCGGGTCTCCAGTCTGCTGCCGGTCAGGTTGGTAGCGAAGTGGATTCTGACCGCGATCCTGGTCGTTGCCGTGACGTTGCTGCTGCTGACATCGGGCGATGCAAGGTTTCGGCAACTCGCCGCGCGGGCCATGCTGCCGGGTGCCAACATCGCCCGAGTCTCACGCGTCAATGTCGAAATCCTGCAACCGATGCCACATTCACTGATGCTGGCGGAAGACGAAACAATCGCCATCGTGGTTGCAGTCACCGGCGGCAGCTTCGACGAAGTGACGCTGGAGACAGTCACGGAGAAGCAAGGCGACGTGCGTCAGTCGATGAAGGGCCGCACCGATTCTGAGTTTGTGGCAAACATCCATGTGATGGATGAATCCGTGGAATACCGCATCATGGCTGGCGATGCAGTGACGCAGAGATTCCGCATCGAAGCGCGGCCTCGTCCCCGCGTCACGGCTTTCCAGAAGACGTACCAGTATCCGGCGTACGCTCTGCTGCCTGCCGAAACCGTGACGGAAACGCATGGCGACCTGCTGGTTCTGGAAGGCACCAAAGCGGATCTTCGCCTGACACTCGATCAACCGGTTTCCAGGGCGGAATTACGGATTGACCCATCTGACTCCGACGAAATCATCGTCATTCCATTAGTCTCGTACGAGGAAAAAGGCAACGAACTGCGATGGACAGCAACGGTCCCGGTGGACGCGGCAGCGATTTACAAAGTGCATCTGGTTTCTAAAGAAACGGGCTTTGAAAACATTTTCAGCCCGAAGTATGAAATCCGACCGCAGCCGGACCTGATTCCTCGCGCGGGGTTTGTGGATCAGCAGGAATCCACGCTGCTGCTGCCGCCGAACGATATTCTGGCGTTGAAGGCGATGGCCGAAGATGACTTGCCACTGGTGAGTCTCGCACAACACGTTTCCGTGAACGGCCGCGACTGGGTGGCCTTGCCTCTGGATGCCAAACCCGCCGACGACACAGACGGTCGCCATTTGACCGCCGCATGGCAATGGGATCTGCTGAATCACAAGCTGAAAACCGGCGACCAGGTGATGACGAAGTTAGTGGCCACGGACCGCAAAGGGAACACGGGCGAATCCATACCCCTGCGAATCATCGTGGCCGCCGCCGACTTTGATCCGCAACGTCACACGATCATGCAGCGCAAGCTTGGACTGTACGACGAGTTGGCGAAGTTTTCTGCATCGTTGCAGGAACACAAGGTTTCCGCGCTGGAAGCGATTGAACGTCTTCGCAAGCCGGACCACACCGCAGAACAGGCAGTCCTGGATCGCTCTGCGCTGGCGGATCTTGCAGGCAAGCAGCGCGAACAGGCCACGATGCTGCTCCTGGAAATTAAAGCGGTCGAACAGGAAATGCCTGTTGGCGCGGATGCATACGATCTGGATCTGACCGGACGCGTCATCGGGCGATTGCAGCGAGAATACTCGAACGTTCCTGCATTTGTGCTGAAGGCCATGCAGCATACAGACGACCCGAACCGAGTGAATGGTGATCTGGATGTGCTGAAGCAAACCTTTGAACGCACGGCGGACGATGCGAAGAACGTCTCCGAGCATTATCAGAGCATGATGGCGTACAACTTCATGAGTTCCGTGGCTGGTGATCTGGATGCACTTTTGAGGCAGCAACGTTTTGTGGTCGATAGTCCGACTCAGTCATGGGATCGGCTGCTGCGTCAGGAAACGGTCGCCGTCAATCTGATGAAGGATATTGAGCGATTGCTGCGCGATCAGCGGCGACGAATGCCCGTCTATCTGGAAGGGCATATCAACAATCTGCTGACGTGGTCTCAGTCGCAGCGTGAGCGTCTGCAGGATTCGATGGAATCGGAGGAGAAGCTCGAACAGCTTCGAAATGTTTCAAAGGACTTCCTCAACCAGTTGCACAACCAACAACGATTTGATGTCGCGGATGGTGGCCTGCCAGGTCGCATCGTCAATGCCTGGCGAGATCTCGACAACCGCGCTGGCAGTCTGTACCTACCGCTCGAACAGACCGGTCGCGCGGCTCAGCAGGAGAATCAGTTGACGGCTCAGGCCGGCAAGGCACCTGATTCAGCGGAAGGAAAAAAGCTGCTCGATCAGGCTGAGCGTTTTGTCGCTGAAGTGGATCTGAAACTGCATCGCAGCGTCGATCAACTGCGAACTCGCCGCGAATTGACTCAAGCGCGAAAAGATGCCGATGCGCAGTATGCTTCTGATGCCG
>JAYTAK010001042.1:0-6670 GCA_043737515.1 Candidatus Kuenenia sp.
GCCTACGCCTACGGCTCGCCGTTAAACGAACATTCTCCCACACTCGATTTTTCCTTCAAAACCAATCGGGAGCTGCACATAGAATCCGGTAGACCCTTATTCTTTGAATGAGTCTGTAGCCTCTGATCCTGCCGGGCGTCCATCTGTGACTGGAACTCTACCGTGAAACGAATTTTTCTGACGCTCGCCGTACTGGCAAACATTACGCTGCTGATTGCATTCGTACTCGGATGGCAGGTTGGCGACACAACGCTCTACGGTGGCCGTGACCCTGAAGTCAACAGTCGAATTGGCACACATCTGCTGGTTGGGCTGGGCGCACTGACGAGCGCCACAATGGTCCATGCACTGCTCCTGACATACTTCATGGGAACCGGGCGGTGGATCGAAGAGACATCTCATGCGTACAAACTTTCAGGTGAATGGCGTCGCCAGAATCAGCGGACAAAGTATGGCATTCTGCCCGGAATCTTCATCAGCTTTCTCCTGTTGGTTGTCACGGGCTCACTGGGAGCCGTCGCCGATCCTGCAACGCCGGTGTCGCTGGAGAAAACGCTGGGCATCAACGACTCGACCTTACACTTCAGTGCTGCCGTCTGCACATGGATTGTCACGCTGATCGTCAACATGACGCAGTATTTCGCCATTACTAAAAACTCAGCAATCGTCGAAGGCGTACTGGCCGAGGTACGACGCATTCGTATCGAAAAAGGGCTGCCGGTCGATTAGCGACGCTGACTTTTCAAAACATGTTGCAGATGAGTCAAGTTTTCGTTGCGATTCCAAAAACGGCCGAATGCAGGATGGACATTCATGTCCGTCGCATGGCCAATCACTCGGACATGAATGTCCAAGCTACAGGAATCGTAACTGCGCATTTTGCTCTCAACTTTTCGACCGCTGTTCTTTCGGCTTTCCGCTTTCCGCTTTCGGCTTTCAGCCTTCGGCTTTCAGCTTTCGGCGCTAGTGATCGTTATGTTTTCATCGACTGAATTTCCCTTGATCACTTCTGCCATACAAGACGGAATTGATCGACAGTTGCACACAGGCGTGCAGATCTATGTCTCGCTCGACAGTGCGGTTGTTGTGGACTCGGCCATTGGCGAAGCGGCTCCCGGTCGCGCGATGACGGCAACAACATTGATGCCGTGGCGGAGTGCAGGGAAACCACTGACGGCATGCCTTGTGATGCAGTGCATCGAAATGCATCGTCTGGATTTTTCGACACGCATGGCGGAACTGCTTCACGAATTCAGCGACACCGACAAAGCGGACGTCACCATTTTCGATTTGCTGACACACCAGTCCGGGTTTCCTCAGTCAGAAACCGGCTGGCCAGTGAACGACTGGGATGAGAGCATTCGCCGCATTCTGAACACTCCGCGTCAACTGGAAACCGGAACGGCCGCGTATCATCCTCAGAGCAGTTGGTTCCTGCTGGGTGAGATTCTGCGACGCCTTGACTCCAGCGGATCGCCCGCCCGCTTTTCCGAGATCCTTCAGAGTCGGCTGTTGAATCCACTGAGCATGAACAATACGACCTGCGCCTTTGAAGCTGAGTCCGTGACGTCGCTCGCCGCTCTACTTCCGATTGTCTACGAACGTGACAAGGGGCAGCTTGTGGAAAGTAACTTTGGCGGCGCCCCATGGATCACGCAGCCTTCTCCGGGTGCCAGTCTCCGTGGTCCGATGCGGGAATTGGGAAGGTTTTATGAGATGCTGCAGCGTGGCGGACAATCCCAATCCGGGCTGCAACTGGTATCGACTGCAACGATTCAGCAGACGACCGCTCGACATCGCGCGGGAAAATTCGACGAAACCTTTCAACACACAGTGGACTTTGGTCTGGGAGTCCTCTGCAATTCGAATCGGTACGGCGTCGAAACTGTTCCGTATGGTTTTGGACGATACTGCAGCGAATCGACGTACGGCCATGGCGGGTCGCAGTGCTCGATGGGCTTTTGTGATCCGGAACGGCAACTCGTGGTCGCATGGTCTGCCAACGGTTTCTGCGGAGAAGCCCAGCATCAGCGCCGCAATCGGATGATCAATAATGCGATCTATCAGGATCTTGGATTGACTTAACGCGGGCTTCGCCCGTAACTCTTACATAACTTCACAACATCAAACTCTTATGCAAACACTTCTGGTCACTGGTGGAGCAGGCTTCATCGGCAGTTGTTTTATCCGGCGGGCGATCTCGCGATCGGATGTGCGGATCATCAATCTGGACAAACTGACGTACGCCGGGAATCCGGATTCGCTTCCGCCCGCAGACGAGACACTGCATCAACTCGTGGTCGGTGACATCGGGGACGCCGCTCTCGTGCGGCAATTGCTCGATACGCATCACCCGAACGCCATTATTAACTTCGCGGCAGAGTCGCATGTCGATCGGTCGATTGACGGCCCACTCACGTTTGTGGAAACCAACGTGCAGGGAACATGTCGCATGCTCGAAGAAGTGCGACGATACTACGCTCAGTTGAGCAGCCCCGCGAAGGATGCCTTCCGTTTTCTGCACGTCTCCACTGACGAGGTTTACGGATCACTCGGCGATACGGGTCTGTTCACCGAAGAAACGCCTTACGCTCCGAATAGCCCATACTCCGCCAGCAAAGCTGCGTCCGACCATTTTGTGCGAGCCTACCATCACACGTACGGCCTGCCGACACTGATCACGAACTGTTCGAACAATTACGGCCCGTACCAGTTTCCAGAGAAGTTGATTCCCCTCATGATCCTGAATGCCATCGAAGGCAAGCCACTGCCCGTGTACGGCGATGGACTCAACGTGCGTGACTGGTTGTTCGTGGAAGATCACTGTGCGGCCATTGAGCGTGTTCTGGCAGGCGGTCGCATCGGAGAATGCTACAACATCGGTGGGCTCAATGAGCAAACGAATCTCAGTATCGTCAAAATGATCTGTGCCACGGTCGATCGACTGCGGCCAAATCTCGCACACGGACCCTGTGAGAGTCTGATTACGTACGTTAAGGACCGTCCGGGCCATGATCGCCGCTATGCGATCGATGCTTCAAAGATCGCCGATGAACTTGGCTGGAATCCGCAACAGGATTTTCAGTCCGGCCTGGAACTCACGATCCGCTGGTATCTCGACAACCCAACATGGGTCGCCCGAGTCCAAAGCGGCAAGTACCGGGGCGAACGTCTGGGGCTTGCGGGGTGTTGATTTTGTCTGAATTCCATAATGAATGACAAGCTGGAAGCTTATCCCACATCAAATCAACAGACCGATTGTGGGGTGATGAATTGGAAATCCCAACCAAAGACGACGGATTCCGAACACGCCGTCGCCTGCGGCTCCAATGGGCGGCGAACGCACTGGACTCGCAGAGTCAAGCCACTGCAGGCTGCAAAACACCCAAACTGCCACGATCAGAGTATCTGGGTGAGACGTCCGATCTGAGAAAAAAGAAACGTGCGAGTCAGGCAGGAGCCTTGCAAACTTGTTCGCATCCTTCACACTCTGCAAAACTCTCTCTAACTCACCCTCAGTGTTTCCCTCCTGCAGGTTTCCAATGAAGTCGACCAGCCTGACGCGGTTGTCATCCGGATCTGTCTTCCTTGCTTCACTTTTCTTCGCGGCTGCGCTGCCGCAGTCGGCCATGGCCGGAGAAGCTGACCTCATTATCCCATCGCTGGATCGACAGATCGCTCTGGGACTCAGTGGGGAGATGCTGCTTTTTGGAGGCATCGCGATCAGCGTCATGGGACTGGCGTTCGGGATGTGGATCTTCGCGCACCTGAGAAACCTGCCGGTTCACAGGTCGATGCTCGAAGTTTCGGACCTGATCTACGAAACCTGCAAAACGTACCTGAAGACTCAGGGCAAATTCATTATGCTGCTGTGGCTTTTTATCGCCACGGTTGTCGCGGTCTATTTCGGCAAACTGGCAGAGTATCGCGATCCCCTGACATTAGCAGAATCGCACGGTTTTCCACTCAGCCTGGTCGGTATCATTCTGCTGTTTTCACTGGTTGGGATTGCCGGCAGTTATCTGGTCGCATGGTTCGGGATTCGCGTCAACACGTTTGCGAATTCTCGCACGGCGTTCGCCAGTCTCACCGGTAAGCCGTACCCCTGTTATGCGATTCCGCTGCAGGCGGGAATGAGTATCGGAATGATGCTGATCAGCGTCGAACTACTCATCATGCTCTGCATTCTGCTGTTCATTCCCGGCACCTACGCCGGGCCATGTTTCATCGGATTTGCGATCGGTGAAAGTCTGGGAGCTGCTGCACTTCGCATCGCTGGCGGGATCTTTACAAAGATTGCCGACATCGGATCGGACCTGATGAAGATCGTGTTCAAGATCAAAGAGGACGACGCTCGAAATCCCGGGGTGATCGCAGACTGTACAGGTGACAATGCCGGAGACTCTGTCGGCCCCAGCGCTGACGGTTTTGAAACCTACGGCGTGACCGGCGTGGCGCTGATCACGTTTATTCTCCTGGCGATTAATCCTGAAAGCGTCAAACTGATCGCAGGGGATGCAGTTGATTTTCACGAAGGACTGCAGGTCCAGTTGCTCGTGTGGATTTTCGTGATGCGCGTGATGATGGTCGTGGCTTCGGCAGTGTCATACTTCGCTAACGAGGCGCTGACCCGAGCCCAGAGCCTGAATGCGGACAAGATGGAATTTGAAGCACCTCTGACACGTCTGGTCTGGATCACATCGATCGTGTCCATTGTGATGACCTATGCGATTTCCTGGGTCACCATCGGACCAAACGCCGCCACAGGACCACTGGCTCGTGATGCTTCACTCTGGTGGATTCTGTCATCGATTATTTCCTGCGGGACGCTGGCAGGCGCGGTGATTCCGGAATTTGTCAAGATCTTTACATCCACGAAATCTGCCCATGTGAAGGAAGTTGTCCGGTCATCTGAAGCAGGCGGACCGTCGCTGAATATCCTGTCCGGACTGGTGGCAGGGAATTTTTCCTGCTACTGGCTGGGTTTGAGCATTGTTGGTTTGATGACCGTGGCTTATGCGTTTTCACTGCACGGTCTGGAAACTTTTATGCAGGCACCCAGCGTGTTTGCGTTCGGGCTGGTGGCATTTGGGTTCCTTGGCATGGGGCCAGTGACGATCGCGGTCGATTCTTACGGGCCGGTCACTGACAACGCGCAGTCCGTTTTTGAATTGTCACTGATCGAAAGTGAACCCAACATTTCCCAGGAGATTCAGCGGGACTTTGGATTTACGCCGGTCTTTGACCGTGCCAAACATCTGCTGGAAGAAAACGACGGAGCGGGCAACACGTTCAAAGCCACGGCCAAACCCGTCCTGATCGGAACAGCCGTCGTGGGTGCAACCACGATGATCTTTTCGATCATCATGAATCTGACCGATAAGCTCACCACCGATCTGGACAAGCTGTCTTTGCTCCATGCTCCATTCATGCTGGGTTTGGCGACGGGCGGAGCGATTGTCTATTGGTTTACCGGTGCCTCGATTCAGGCGGTCACTACCGGTGCTTACCGCGCGGTGGAATTCATTAAGGCCAACATCAAACTGGATGGCGTGACGAAGGCATCTGTCGAAGACAGCAAGAAGGTCGTCGAAATCTGTACGATCTACGCGCAGAAAGGGATGTTCAACATCTTTATGTGCGTGTTCTTTATCACGCTCGCGTTTGCGTTCGCTGATCCGTTTTTCTTTATTGGCTACCTTGTGTCCATTGCGATTGCCGGACTCTATCAGGCCATCTTCATGGCGAACGCGGGCGGTGCGTGGGACAATGCAAAGAAGATCGTTGAAGTCGATATGAAGGAGAGAGGCACTCCGTTACACGCCGCAACCGTGGTAGGTGATACCGTCGGCGATCCTTTCAAAGACACGTCATCCGTGGCTCTGAATCCAGTCATCAAGTTCACGACTTTGTTTGGTCTCCTCGCTGTTGAACTCGCGGTCAGCATTTCGAAAGAACAGAGCGCTCTCGACTTCCACACGAGTACCGGAGTCTCGCTGAACCTCGTGATTGCCCTGGTTCTGTTTCTGGTCGCTTCCTTCTTCGTGCATCGATCATTCTACGGAATGCGGATTGGCGAAAAGGCCTAGCAATGTGTTGATTTAACGTGGGATAAGCTTCCAGCTTGTCAGGTTTCTCAGCAGCACTGAGTGTCTTGTAGGCCGGACCAGGCGAAGCGCCGTTCCGGCAATTCCGAGACACCTGCCGGAACGGCGCTTCGCTTGGTCCGGCCTACAAGACACTCAATGCTTCTTTTAGAAACCTGACAAGCTGGAAGCTTATCCCACGTTAAATCAAAACGCCTTGCTACGCCTTTTCGCCGATCCGCATCCCGTAGAATGATCGATGCACGAAGAAGGAGGCGATCAGAAACAGAGCCAGGGCAATCACGAGGTTCAGCGAGATTCCGGTACTCGTGTGGAAGTCGAGTGCGCTCTGTTCTTTCGAAATGCTGACCGCGAGTTCCACAGCGAGGAGACCAAACAAAGTCGTGAACTTGATGACTGGATTCAGAGCCACGGACGACGTGTCTTTGAATGGGTCGCCGACCGTATCACCCACGACAGTTGCGGCGTGTAACTCAGTCCCCTTTTCGTGCATATCGACTTCGACGATCTTCTTGGCGTTGTCCCATGCACCGCCGGCGTTCGCCATGAAGATGGCCTGATAG
>JAYTAK010001043.1:0-2924 GCA_043737515.1 Candidatus Kuenenia sp.
TCAGAAACTGGGCTGGCTCAAACCGTGGCAGTATCATGGATCAGTTTATGGCATCTATCCCGCCAGAACCGGCTATCTGAAACCCGTCGGCGAATGGAACTCCGAAACGATCATCGTGATTGAAGATCACATTATGGTGATCGTCAACGGAGCCCTTGTCGTGGATGCGTTTCTGGACCACATCACACCGGTTGACGGAAATCCTCACCCCGGTTTGAAAAACAAACACGGCCACATTGTGCTGGCCGGGCATGACGATCGAGTCGAATTCAGGAATCTGCAGCTCGCGGATTACTCACCATCACCCATGAAACCCGCGGCGTCCGCAGACAACACGCCACCTGCAGGATTCACCGCCTTCTTCAATGGACAAGATCTGACAGGCTGGAAGGGTCTGGCCCACGGCAATGCCAATGATCGGCGAGCCCTGAGCGGCAAAGCTCTGACCGACGCGCAGGCCACAGCGGACGTTGAGATGAAAGAACACTGGACCGTCACAGACGGCATTCTGATCTACGATGGAAAGGGCGACAGTCTGTGTACGTCAAAAGATTACGGCGACTTTGAATTCTACGTGGACTGGAAGATTCCTCCCGGAGCCGACTCCGGCATCTATCTCCGTGGCACGCCGCAGATTCAGATCTGGGATCCCTGGGACGCGCGAATGCCGGCAGGGCAACCCGATCCGACGCGGCCTGAAGAATGGGTTACACAGTACGCCAACGGACGCAATCTCGGTTCCGGCGGACTGTGGAATAATCGCCGCTGGCGAAATGCCCCCACATCGCTGGCGGATAAAAAACCGGGCGAATGGAATACATTCCTGATCCGCATGATCGGCGACAAAGTGACCATCTGGCTCAATGACAAACTGGTTGTGGATCGCGTGGCTCTGGAAAACTACTGGGACCAGACCGGCGTGACACCCTTGGTGCGCGCTGATCAGATCGAACTGCAGCATCATGGCAGCGAGCTGTTTTTTAAGAACATGTACATCCGCGAACTGCCATATTAGTGCTCTGTCAAGGCTTCATATTGGGGTACGATGGGCATTCTTGCCCGTCTAAACGCAGTCGGACAAGAATGTCCAACCTACATTTTAAGGCATGACAAACCACTAGACTGCCACCATGAATTCGCAACAGGGAATGTTTGAATTTGCCGAGACGCCCGAATGGCAGAATGCGGCAAATGAAGACGTCATGGTCGCGGAAGTGGTGTTCAATCTTCCGCTGGAACGACCTTACACATACGCCATCCCGGATGCGATTCGTGATCGAATCAGGGCCGGGCAACGCGTCAAAGCGCCGTTGGGCCGGGGAAATCGCAGCGTCGTGGGTTACTGCGTCGCGGTGCGACCTTCCGATCAGTCGCAGCGCGTGCTGAAGCCGATTACTGAGTTGCTCGACAGCGAACCCCTGCTCGACGAACGCATGCTGGAACTCACACGGTGGATTGGCGAACGCTATCTGTGCGGCTGGGGACAAGTACTTGACAGCGTGATCCCGGCAGGCGTACGGCGTAAGAGCGGCACGCGGGAAGTTCAGAGCTTCATCCTGACGCCCGGCAACGAAGAAAAGCTGACCACGACGCGATTCAGCCGACAGCAAAAAGCAGTGATCGAAATCCTGCAGAAATCCGACAGTCCGGTTGCGGCCGCTGAACTGTGCGAACGCGCGGGGTGTGGACCGGCACCGCTCAACAGTCTCCGTAAGAAGGGCCTGATCACCGCGCTGCGAATCCGATCGGACATCACCGGCGATGAAATCGGAACCTTCGAACAGCAGCAGGATCTGGACCTCGCCGACCAGCAGCAATTGGCGCTCGACCGAATTCTGCGGCCGATTCGGGCGAGCGAATACGAAACGCTGCTGCTGCACGGCGTCACTGGCAGCGGCAAGACAGAAGTTTATATCCGGGCGATTCGGGAAGTGGTGAGTTATGGACGCCAGGCAATCGTGCTCGTGCCGGAAATCAGTCTGACGCCGCAAACGATTCGGCGGTTTCGCAGTCGCTTCAATTCGGTCGCCGTGCTGCACAGTCACATGACCGATGCGGAACGACACTGGCAGTGGCAGCAGATTGCCAGTGGAGATATCGAAGTCATCGTCGGAGCGCGAAGTGCCGTGTTCGCTCCGACGCCGCATCTGGGTCTGATCGTCATCGACGAAGAACACGAACCGTCGTTCAAGCAGGACAGCACGCCCAGATATCACGCCCGCGAAGTGGCGCGAAAGCGTTGTCTGGATGAAAAAGTCCCGCTCATTCTAGGATCAGCCACACCGACACTCGAATCGTGGCTGCGGGCTCAGCGAAAAACGGACACGTTGATTTCGATGCCGTCCCGCGTGGCAGAACGCCCACTGCCGCCGGTTTTGATTGTCGATACGCGGGATGATCCACGCATCAAACGAGGCTCTTCCATCGGTCGCGCATTGTTTCAGGCGATCACACGCGCGCTGAATGAAAAAGGGCAGGTCATTCTGTTTTTGAATCTGCGAGGTTACTCGCCAACGGTCTGGTGCCGAAGCTGCGGTGCGGGAATCAAGTGCCCGAATTGCGACGTGACGCTCACCTGGCATCGGGATCGTCAGGCAGCCGTGTGTCACAGTTGCGACTATGAAACCCCGCCTCCGAAAGTCTGCCCGACGTGTGAGAGTCCCGCCGTCCGCTATCTTGGCACAGGGACTCAGAAGCTGGACGAAGAAGTTCAGAATACGTTTCCCAATGCGCGAGTCCTGCGAATGGACAGCGATTCCATGAAGAAGCCCGGCAGCCACGACGAAGCGCTGGACAAATTTCGGCATGGTGAAGTCGAGATCCTGCTGGGGACTCAGATGATCGCCAAAGGACTGGACTTTCCAAATGTGACTCTGGTGGGCGTCGTCGATGCCGACACGATGCTGCGTCAGCCGGACATGCGG
>JAYTAK010001044.1:0-2924 GCA_043737515.1 Candidatus Kuenenia sp.
AATTCGCACAGGATGCCACTGCCTCGATTCGCCAGCAGCACGTTGTCCAGTTCGCAGCGTCTTGGAGGGTGATTAAAGGACACCGCATAGCCGCCACCGGCAAACACGCTGTTTCGAATCATCACACTGCCTTCCGTCCCGGACAATCGATGCCAGGCAAGGCCGACGAAATTGTCTTCCACTGCCGGCGACTGAATCACACATCCATCAATCGTCAAGGTGCCGCTTTGAACGGCGAGCAGTTGCGACACTACAGGCCGATTCGAAACCTCGCCTGCAACAGCGCCGGATTGTTGCGTTACCGTGATCCCGTGCAGTTCCAGCATGCGAGCCTGCAACACCCATTGTGTGCCGGCGGGAACCACGATGTCGGCAGGCGGCGACGAGTCACATTCAATTCGCAGTGTGCCGGGGAATTCACGGCGTTCAGCCAGATAAGTGATTCCCGGCTCCAGATGAATCACGCCGTTTGCATCAACCAACGGCAGTGCAATCGGTCCGGAAATCCTGTTCACAACGCTTGCGGTCCGTGTGTCATTGCTCGCATGTGACACGGCAACGGGGCTCGATGCCAGACGCAGTGTTTGCGGCAACACACCGTTTCGGGCCGCAAGGAATACGAGCAACCCCAGCACGGAGACTGCAGCCGTCGGCCAAAGCCAAGACCGACCACGGCGACCTGCACTCAGCCGGCGTCTGACTTTGTTTCGGATCGCATGATCCGGCATCCGTCGAGCCAGCGCGCGGCAGTGGCTGAGACTGTTTCCGGACGCGAACTTCCACGCTTTCAGAACTTCCGCGCTGCTGCCCGGACGCAGTTCCGGTGAGCGGCGGGTCATTGACAGAATCAGTCGCGACATCCATTCCGGACAGTCCGGCACCGGACCACGCACATCGGCAATATCGTGATCCTTCTGTTTCATCATTCGCGTCACCGGATCGGCACTCAGCACGACCGGGCGGCTGGTGAGCAACTGCCACAGCAGGCATCCGAGCGCATAGAGTTCGCTGCGCGCGTCTGCCGCGCGGCCGCTGCCGACTTGTTCCGGTGCAACGCCATCACACTCTCGCAATGTCAGTTGGTCATTGAGTGCGAATGCCGCCTGGCTGAGTCGCCGCGCAAACGGATCGACTAGATGAATGCCGCCACGCAGATCAAGTTGCACGTTGCGGGGCACTAGATCACCGTGCAGCAGGCGAGCCGATTCAAGCCAGGTGAGTGCGGAAAGAAGTTCACGGCCAACTTCGGCCACGACTTCCCACGGCAATCGACCGCCGCGAATCAGCAATTCTTCCATCGACCAGCCTGGAATGAATTTCGATACCAGGAAGCGAGCGGATGCCGCAGTCTCTGACCGATCAGCACCGGGATTATTCGACGGCGCGAATGCCACAACTTCCTGAGGCACCGTGATCGCCACGGGCATCGTGCTGCGGAGCCGATCAATCGATGCGAACAATTCTTCGATGCGTTCGTCCCTGACCTCCGCATGGCCGTCGGGTACCTGACGCAGCACAAACTGCAGACGCTGCTTTTCATCCGTGGCCAGATACGTTGAGCGACCAAGTGCTCGTTGCCGCTGAAATCTTCCGACGACGACGGAGTCAGCTTCGTCCGTCTGAAGCTGATCCGCCTGCCATGCGGTCAGAAATCGCTGTTGGACGAGCGCATCCAGCCAGACGGAATCAAAATCCGGCAAATCATGACAGAGTCGCCTGACGTGCGGTTCGCAAAGAATCAGTTCTGCCCTCGTGCAGAGGTTCTGATCCGTCAGAGTTTTCGAGAGTCGATCTGAAGGAGTCCGCATCCATGCCTGCCCCAAAAATGTTGACGCGCGATGCATCGTCAGTCCATTGCCCGCTGCCGCGCCTTTCGCCCGCGGCGGATTCTCCCAGAAACCGGCTCTGCGGGACAAGGCGGCTTTTGAATGCGTCATTTACCACGAACCAGTGCCTGCATGGGCTCCCTGGCTGCGGGAGAGTGTGCGGGAACACCTCGATTGCGGTTGTGTTTGGCGGGACGGCAACGATGTTGCCACCTGACTGGCTTTCCTGCTTCACCTGAGTGAGCCGATTGGCGTCGTCGTCAGTCCAGGTGTTCTTGAAGTCGGCGGTGCCGGAGATTGTCGGACGTGTACGCCAGCTGCGTTCCGGTGGCCGACGCACCCGTCATTTGACTGGCTTAGTTGTTGATCCGCATCACGCCGACGAATTGGCGTGGCGGCGGGAGCGGCGAAGAGTACTCACACTCTGCAACGTTGCAGGACGACCGGCCTCGGTGCGAAAGCGCTTCCGGAAATTCTTCACCAGATCCAACCAGGATTCTGCACTACAGTCGAGGCGCTCCAGAATCGGTGCGAACTCGGACGGAATTCTTCCAGCCTTGTCTTTGCGAAGCTGACGACCGGTCCAGTCCAGCAATTTCAGATACTGATCCAGTGTCATCGGCAGGCACCCCTTGTTGGAAGCTCTGCGTCGAGGTCTGCTGGCAGCGCTCGGTTTCGTGTGATTCTCTGAAAACTGAACACCGAAAACTGAAAACCCCTTGAGTTCAATCGGAGCCAGCCAGCCAGCGTTCTCGCCATGCTCAATGCGTTCGTCCTGGAGATCAGCCTGAGCAGGTGTTGCAGCATTTGATTCCGGTTCTTCTGAACACTGAACACCGAAAACTGAAAACCCGCTGACTTTGTCGGCGATTCGCTCCTGCACGCTGGTGAAATTGCTCGTCTCTGGAGTCAACGCGATCCCCGCTCGAATTGGATTCAGATCCACATACGCCATGCACGCCGCAATCGCCATTTCATCCAGCAGCGGCTGGATTTTGTAACGCGCTTCCCAAAAATGCCCGGTCACCTCCTCTTCACGATTCCCACGCTTTGCAATCGGCTCGGAAAGACACTTCATAAACCACGATACGTTCGACA
>JAYTAK010001045.1:0-15237 GCA_043737515.1 Candidatus Kuenenia sp.
GTCCGGAGGATTGAGCGCAGACGTGTCAGCAAAGACAGCGAAGAGATGGACGGACAGGCATAACACATGGCACAAAGGGTTTTGGTTGCGGCCTGAAGGGCCGCGCTGGGCTTTTTGTACTACTAACAGTTGAATTCTTGTTGTGCCGCGAAGATTTTCAGGCGTCTGATTGCTGAAGTCAGGTCTGGCAGAAAAATACAGAACACGAATTGAGGTCTTTCTGCGATTCATTTTTCTGCCATGAATTTTTCTGCCACATGTCTTCCTGCGTGAATGACAACACTGTGCTTGTGTCCCGACTTCCACGATGGGTTGCGGGCGAAGCCCGCGCCAGGTTACTCGTTGTCGAGTCGTGATGAATCCCTGAAAAGCAGATTCAGTGATGTCTCCGCCGTGATGTAGAATCTGAACGACAGCGTAGTGTACAGCATTCCTACACCGTTAGCGTCGGGGGGCGGACAATCGGATTTTGTGACCGTTTTGATTGCTCCGGTGAATGATGCTCCGGTGGCCGTTGACGATGCTGCGGCTGTCGATGAGGAGGCAGTCGGAATACCTCCGAGAACGCTGGGGTTACGCGGATTCCTGGGGACTGTCGCTGATTTGATTGTCTGCCGGATAGGCATTTTCCAAACTTACTGATTGAGTCAAGTATAGCTCGCCGACACAATGTCACCGTGTTGCGACTGTCCGGGATTCTCTGTTTTGTCTGGAGTGAAGATTATGCGTCATCCATTGTTCAGCCTGCTGGGAATTAAACGCATTTCTGCCGCCCGGTTGGCACGGCGGCGCAGACCGGGACAGTCAGCCGCGTCGGTTGAAGATCTGGAAACCCGGCAGTTGCTGGCTGCCGAGATCCGCCTTGTCCAGAACGTCGGTGTGCAGCCAGGAACGCTGACGGACGTCAACGGGAAACTATTCTTCGTTTCCCACCTTGGCGAAATTACTACGTCTGACGGTCGAGAACAGGGAACCAAAGCTATCAAACCGGGTGCTGCGGGATTTTCTCCTCGTAACCTGACAGACGTTGGTAGTACACTTTTTTACAGTGCCAGTGATGTTGCGGCAGGCGGGTTCGAACTTTGGAAATCGGACGGAACAGCGGCGGGGACAGGCCTTGTCAAGGACATCCGTCCGGGTGATGCCGGTTCCGCGCTCGGTGAACTGACCGATGTTGGCGGTACTCTGTTCTTCTTTGCGAATGACGGCACCACAGGCGTGGAGTTGTGGAAGTCCGACGGTACGGCGGCAGGAACGGTGCTGGTCAAAGACATCATGCCGGGCAGCGGCGGCAGCCTTCCGCGACATTTGACCAACGTGGGTGGAACACTGTATTTCAGAGCGAACGATGGAGTTAATGGACCTGAACTTTGGCGATCCGACGGAACCACCAATGGGACAGTGCTGGTGCAGGACAGCGTTCCCGGGATCAATGGATTGAATCCGTCGGAACTCACAGATGTCAACGGAACGCTGTTCTACACGACTTCTCAGGTCCAAATGTCGGGCCTCTGGAAAACCGACGGCACCAACGCTGGTACGAGCCTGGTCAAGAACTTTGTTGCTGATAACTCGTACGACGGGCCGCGGGAACTTACAAACGTCGCGGGCACACTGTTCTTTCGTGCTGGACGCCCCGGCAGCAATATTAGCGTGGACATCTGGAAATCAGATGGTACCCCGGCGGGAACGGTGTTTGTCGCAGATATTGGAGGACTTTTAAATCCAGGTCAATTGGGCAAAGACCATTCTTTCACGAACTTCAATGGGACACTGATTTTCAAGAGGCTGTCCCAGGTGTGGAAGACTGACGGTACGGCACCCGGAACAGTTGCAATAGCCTCCAACTTGAATCCTCTTTTTCAGGACGGATTCCCCCAGTCCCTGCCGTTTCCTGTTCACAACGGGTTCTTTTACTTTGATACATTTCAGTTCGAGTTGTTGCGCTTGCAGCAGTCCGACGGGACTTCGGTTGAGCCCGTCAATGGTGCCAACGCGAATCTCGATACCAGCTTTGTGAGTGTGGGAGACTCGCTCTACTTTATACACGGAGGCGTCCTCGCGAGCCTGAACGAAATCAGTTCTCCAACCGTCGTCACGCCATCGACACCGACAAATGTCCCTCGTCCGTTGATCAGTTGGACTGCCGTCCCGAATGCGACGAGCTACGACGTTGTCGTGACCGACCTGACGCGGGGAGTTGATCACTTCTTCACCGCGACGGTGCCAGGAACCTCGATAATCCCGAACATCGACTTTGGCCTCGGGCGTTTCAGTGTGTCCGTCAGAGTTGCAGCCACAGCCATCGTCGGACAACAGTCCAACTGGTCGGATCCGCTTGTCTTTGAGAGTCGAGTGTCGATGGCACCGCCAATCGTCAGTCGGCTGCAAAGCACTGCTCGCCCAACGATTGCGTGGAGTCCTTTGCAGGGAGCGTCGCAATACGAACTCCTGATCAGCAACAGGACCACTGGCCAAAATCAGTTCATCCGCGAAACGATCTCGACGGGAACATCGTTCACGCCCTCTTCCGACCTGCCGATGGGAGTTTACAGAGCGTCGATCAGCGGCCTGTCGGCTGATGGAGTGACCGGGCTCTTTTCATCAGCGACGGAGTTCATCGTTGTTCCCGCACCGACCGTGATCGGTCCGCTCAACCCAACGTTTAGTCGCCAGCCCACGTTTTCGTGGAATGCCGTGACCGGGGCGGTCAGTTACGAACTCGTCCTGCGTAACGCGAACAACGGCCAAATTGTGCACAGCGTGCCGAACCTGCTGGTCACTCACTGGACACCACCCGCAGACCTTGCTGTGGGAACGTATCGCTGGCAGGTCGTGGCCGTCAGCTCGGACGGCTTTCGATCCCAGGCTCCGCAAGTGATCACCTTCTTTGTGGGCGGACGCACGGACGTCCTGTCACCGACGGGAACCACCAGCGACCGGACACCGACGTTTTCCTGGCGACCGGTCGATGGGGCAGGTGCGTATCGTATCAAAGTGGATCGTATTGATGTTCCAGTCAACGGAATCATCGACGCGACATCGCTGCTCCTGGTCGCCCAGTACACGCCGACAACGCCGCTGCCGGTCGGAACGTATCGCGCCTGGGTGCGAGCCATCGGTAACTTTGGCGAACTGGGTTTGTGGAGCCTGCCGGTTAACTTCCAGGTCACTCAAACGTCCGAGTCTATCAACGGCTCTCTGGTGGCAGTTCTCTCGACAGACGTTGTTCTCGCCGTTCTGACTGAAGAATGCGTTTCGTTTTCGCCAGCCCCCGAGACAGCAGTCATGTCGTACGATACCGGGTCCGACCAATCGGATCATGTACCCGTGGCAGAGGATGCGTTCGTTACCCGGCAATCCGAGACGCCTCAGGCAATTTCAACCCGACCTGACAAAGATCGTGCGGAAAAAATCCGCGAAGGAATCCTCGACAAGCTGATGGCAGGCCAGAGCGAAGCTGATAATCTGACGTGGATGTTTTAGCCAGCAAAACTCGGGAAGTGTTGATGATGATCAATGTGTGACGCGCACTTAATTTGTCGTTGAACCGGAATTACGGCGATTGTTGAGTCGGAAGGTGTTGTGTCCGTTGGAGATACCGTCGCCGCACTTGGCGTGCATTTTGATGAAGTCAGAGCCTGAACCGTGGCGTTCCGACACCAATTCAGATATTTCGTTGGAATTCGTTTGGCCGTTCGTCCTGTACCGCTGTGGAATCCACTCACTGAGAGACAGATCAGTGACGTAAATCCTTATCATGCGTGCGGTTTTCAGGGAAGAAGGTTGATTTTGTGGCCAAAGGATCGAGAATTCACCATGTCAGTGTAACTTGGTGAGTTTGCAGCCTGGTGAGTTTGCCGCAGGTGTCGTCGTAGAGGCAGGTGAAACGATGTGGTTCGAGAAACTCATGCAGCGAAACCGACGGCGAAGCTCCGCGACTCGTGCATTCCGGGCGGAAGCGACGGAAGTTCTTGAACAACGATCCCTGCTCAGCGCGGTCACCGTGCAGCTTGGCGCGGATCACGACAACACGATCTACGATGTGTTGCCCGGCGATATTTCAAATGGCGCTGGTCAATACATAATTGCAGGCGGCGCAACGGGAAATGCTGCGGCGCGACGCGGACTGGTGTCGTTTGATGTTGCCTCCGCCGGGATTCCCGTGGGTTCCACCATTCTGGACGTCGTGTTCAGCATGAATCTTTCTGCGACCATCGGAGGTTCCGCCGCCGTCAGCGTTCACAAATTGCTGACGGCCTGGGGCGAGGCTGGATCCGATGCGCCGAGCAATGAGTTTGACGGTGCGGCAGCTCAGCAGTTTGACGCGACATGGTTGTTTTCAAGGTTTGACAGCGCGGCATGGTCGAATGCGGGCGGTGATTTTTCAGGCTCTTCCGCATCCGTTTCAGTCGATGCGCCTGGCATCTATGAATGGATCGGCGGCGGCTTGATTGGTGATGTCCAGGAATGGCTTGATGATCCGGGACTGAATCATGGTTGGTTGATCCACGGCAGCGAAGTTGCGGGGAATCTGAAGGGCTTCGACAGTCGTGATTCGACAAATGCTGTGCTTCGCCCGACGCTGGAAATCACATACGAAGAACCTGTGTTGCCATCAATCGTCGAAGGTCGCAAGTTCTTCGATCGCAATGCCGACGGTATCCGAATTTCGACCACCGTCGCCGATCTGCAGTTGCAATACCATCAGGGCAAAAACTATTACAACGTATTCGGCGGTCAGGAATACTGGTATCGATCGCAGTCGAACAATTCATGGTATTTTGTGAGACCGTCGGGAAACCTCGTGAAATGGGATGGCCAGCCGCGAAGTCTGACGGGGCAAGCCATCGAATCGCTCGACGCGCGTGTCTGGCACAATCCATCAACTTTGATTTCCGACAGCGCGGTGGCGGAGGCGTGGCTGAATGGGTTTACATTTGAACTTGTGAATTCTGTCGGCACGGTGGTCGCAACCAGCACCTCAAGAGACATTGATCGAAACGGCGACAGCATTATCCAGGCAGAAACTGAACGCGGTTGGTATCAATTCGAAAATGTCGGCCCCGGAAAATTTTCCATTCGCGAAGTGACTGTGAGCGGATGGGTTCAAAGTGCATCGGCGACTTCACCGCTTGCCAATACCGCCTATTCCCTGGACAGTTCGCTGGGCTTGAAATTCACCGGCAACTACCATGAAAATTATGGTGGTCGAGGCGAACGCTGGATGGGAGCGACAGGGGCGCAATGGTATTACGTGACTCCGATTGGTGATCTGTACAATTGGAACGGAGCGGCGGCTTCCGCAAGCGTGCTGGTTCAAGGCACGTTGGTCGCCTCGCTGGGGGCGTCATACTATAACGATCCGACTTTGATCTGGGCGGCCGTGAATCCGGCCGTCTATGTGACGGCAGGAACCGTTGTACGCGGGGGAGATTTTGGGAATTACCAGCCAGCGGTCATCAGCGGTCGCAAGTGGCACGATCTCAATCCGGATGGAGTACGAAACAAATTCGTTTATGATCCCAGCATGCCGATTCTGCTGGACCCGACGTATACGCCAGTGGCCGGGTCCGGCGATGGCCCGAGATATCTGATCTGGGTGCAGGATGCCGCTACTGGAAACTTTACTCAGGTGACCTACGTTCTCAACCCAACCACTCGTGTGACACGCTATACAACGCCCAACAGTACGTCCAGCGGGACGACTCTGATCGGCAGCACTCCTGGCATTGTCGGAACCGATCCGGACGCGGTGTCAGCATATCTGTTTGCAGACGAGCCGTGGTTGAACGGCTGGACCTTTGAACTGCTCAACGAACGCGGATTCGTTGTCGCAACGACGGTTTCCAACGACCTGGATCTCAATCAAAACCAGACGACTGAACCAGAAACGGAACGTGGGTGGTATCTATTCGATGGTCTCCTGCCCGGCAAATACACGATTCGCGAAGTGCAGCAGCCCGGCTGGATTCAGGTCTCACCCGCGCCTGTCAACCTGCAGCCGACGTTAGCCAGTCTGCAGACACAATACGGTTTCAAACCCGCAACGAATGACTCATACAATTACGGTGCTCTTAAAGAACGCTGGCTCCAGAGTCGCACGAACGCATGGTTTTACATTACGCCAAATGGCGGGCTTTTTGAATGGAACAAGAGCAGCGGCGGTTCGAGCGGCCCTGCGAAGGGCACAAAGATTGCCCAATTGTCCGGCAGCGTGTACGTCAATCCAAACCTGTTGTATTCGCCGTCGAATTCCACGGTGACTGTTGTGAGTGGTTCGGTTGTCAACGACCGCTACTTCGGAAACCACAACTTGCTGGACGGCATATTTTCGTCCATCGCCCCGCTGATTCAGTGAGCCATCCATTCTCATTTTGAGTCTGTCGCCAGAATCTCCTGCAGATGCGCGACCGTGCGGGTGAGCAGAACGCGAATGGCCCCATCGGATTTTCCGATGCGGTCTGCGATTTCTTTGGTCGGCAGTCCTTCGACAAAGCGTAACCGAAGGACTTCGCGCTGTTCGTCGCTGAGTTCTGCGATCGCCTGCTGCAGCCGAAATTCCTTCTGGTCGCGTGAAAATGCCTGGCTGGGCGATGTAATACTGGCGACCAGCATGTTGATGAATCCAAATCCGTCGCCGCCAGGTATCGGCGCATCCATCGAAACTTCCCTCCCTGCGCTGCGTTTTTGAGCCCCGACGTGGTGGCGGTGTGCATCGATAATTCGCTGTTCGGCAAGCTGACACAGCAACCGGAACGGGTCGCGGCCTTCCACCTGGAACTGGTCAATGGATGAAAACGCCGAGACAATGACTTCCTGCACAATGTCTTCCGGTTCGACCCGAGACCGCAGCGCTGGACCGATGTTCCGGTCTGCGTAGGCCAAGAGCTGCCGCCGGTGCGCTTCGATGAACGCGGCCAGTTCGTCGGGTGTGGAAAGTCTTGACGCTTGATCAGGATTCGACATGAAAACCTCGCCAGTTGCCAAAAGGGGCGGAATGGACAGCGTGAGTATAGCAACTCGTCCGCTGGACTCTCGTCCCCGGAACAGTTAAGTTTGAGGACTCTGCCGACACGACTTTCAAAATGGATTTTCAGCTTCCGTGACCATTGCCTCGCCACTTAACGAAGAAGACTGGACAAAACTGACTCAGACGCTCGAAGCGTTTTCAGTCGCGTGGGAATCTTCGTCTTATCCGCCTTCGATCGTCGAATTCCTTCGGGAAGATGTGGCCGGAATGCGCCGGGAACTTGTACCGGAACTCATTAAGCTGGACCTGGAACACCGCTGGCAGCGCGGATTGCGGAAACTGGTTGAAGATTACGCGGACGATGTCCCGGACCTCGCCGCTATCGTCAGCGTGGACCTTGTCTTTGAAGAATACCAGATTCGTAAGAACGCCGGCGACAAGGTTTCGCCGACCGAAGTTTTCAAGCGATTTCCGGCACTGGCACGAGAACTGGATGGACTGTTTCGTCTTGATCCAGCGCTGCGTTCGACGTTCATGTCCGGCGAGGGCCCGGCGGCGACCATCGATCTGTCCCCCGGCGAGACGATCGATGACTTTGAACTGTTGCTGCGGCTTGGTCGCGGTGCGTTCGCAACAGTGTATCTCGCACGGCAGAGGTCGATGCAGCGTCTGGTGGCACTGAAGGTTTCCGCTGACAAAGGGACCGAGCCGCAGACGCTGGCACAACTGGATCATGAAAACATCATTCGCGTCTACGATCAGCGGCTGTTGCCCGAGCGTGCATTGCGACTGTTGTATATGCAGTATGCCGCAGGTGGAACGCTGGCCGAAGTCATTCATCGCATGAAAGCCATTCCGCAGTCCGAATGGAATGGCCAGAATTATCTCAAAGCAATTGATGCGGAACTCGACGATCACGGTGAAACCTGCCCGTCCGAATCTGCCATCCGTCGACAGATTGCGGAGATGTCGTGGCCTCAGTTGGTTTGCTGGATGGGAAATCAACTGGCCCGTGCTCTGCACTATGCGCATCGCGCGGGTGTGCTGCATCGGGATATCAAGCCCGCGAATGTATTGATCACTTCCGAGGGCGTGCCCAAGCTCGCGGACTTTAATATCAGCTTTGGAGCGACGCTCGAAGGGGCTTCGGCGGAAGAAGGTATGGGCGGCAGTCTGGCGTATATGTCGCCCGAACATTTGGAGGCATGCAATCCAAGTCATCCTCGCGCGGCATCTGAAATGGATGGTCGCAGCGATCTGTTTTCTCTGGGAATTGTGCTGTGCGAGTTGCTCACCGGGCGGCGTCCGTTTGAACAGGACGGACTCCACGCCGCGCGGCTCCAGCGACTGGAAATTATGACGGACGGACGTCGTCAAGGTCTGCCGGAGACGTATTTGCGTTCGCTGTGTATGACGGAAGACTGCGGCCTGGGTGATGTCTTCAAACGCTGCCTCGCACCTTATCCGGAGGCACGATTTCCCAGCGGCAAAGCGCTGGCGAATGCCTTGGATCTTTGTCAGCAACCGGAAGCTCGGCAGTTGTTGTGCGATGATGTGACAGGCTGGAAGCAGCTTGTGCGGCGCTGGCCGCTGACGGCGATCATTACGGTAACGGTGATTCCAAACGTGATCGCAGCGATTTTTAACTTTCTGTACAACCGTGCCGAAATCCAAGCCTCAATGCCAGAGGCATACGAAACATTCATGCCAATCATGGAGATAATCAATCTGATCGCCTTTCCGACGGGCATGTTGAGTGCCGGTTGGCTGGCCGGATCGGTGACTCGCGCCATGCGCATTGACGAGCAGATGCGTCTGACGGCTGAAGAACTTCAGGAACGACGACGACGCTGCCTTCAACTGGGCAATGTTGCGGCTCTTGTCGGACTGACGCTGTGGCTGATCGCCGCGCCAGCCTATCCGATCTTGCTGAGTTGGCTCCTGGGCGACGTGCCTCCCTCAATATACGCCCAATTTGTCGCATCGCTGACACTGTGCGGACTGATCGCGGCCGCGTATCCGTTCTTTGGCGTCTCGTTGCTCGCCGTACGCTGCCTGTATCCTTCTCTGGTGCATTGGGACTCGATGTCGAAGGAAGAATTGCCCGCGATGAAGTTGCTGGCTCGCAATCTTTGGATTCACCTGATTCTGGCCGCCACCGTCCCGATGCTGTCGGTGATGATTCTGGTGCTGAGCGTCCGGGAGCTTAACAGTCGATTCGCGCTCGTGGTGTTGGCCGCTGGGGGAACGATTGGCTTTGCAACGGCTGTTTCCGCGTTTCGACTTGTGCAGCAGGATCTGCAGGTGCTGATCAAGTTTATTGAACGCAGTTCACGCTGAGACGTGCCGCAGCGAATTCAAGCAGGGTGCGTTGCGCTCCGCTTCACGCACCCTACTATACTCCACGCGGTCATGAGTGAGAGAATTGGCGAGCGGCATGCGTCAGCTTGCTGGTAAAAAAACGACGTACCGGAGGGCTCACGCCACTCCGCTCGCCGGAGTCATTGGCGACCGCGTGCGGTATATCATCCACCCGAGAGCTGCGTCAGTGCTTCACGCATTTCTGCGGCGTTGCCATATCGAGCATGCGGATCATGGGAAAGAGCGCGATTCAAAACCTGCACAAGATCAGACGGCGGATTGTGGACATACTGCTGAATCGGGGTCGGTCCGTTTTTAAGAATCGTATCAATGGGCATACGAGCATCGCTGCAGTCGTAAATCTGAGCGTCACTAACGAGCGTATACAGCGTCGCTGCCGCAGAAAACAAGTCGGACTTCGGTGTGGCGTAGCGGCTGTTTTCAATCTGCTCAGGTGCCATGTAGGAGAGCGTGCCCTTGATTTCATTTTCGCCACTGAAGCGACTGAGTCCGGCATCAGCAAAATACTTCGCCAAACCAAAATCCGCCAGCTTCACTTTGAGGCCACGATCGTGCTGTGACACCAGAATGTTCCGAGGTTTGATGTCGCGATGAATCACGCCAAGGTCGTGGGCGTGACCAAGTCCGTCGAGAACCTGTCGCATCAATCCACACGCCACGCGAATTCGTGCCGCTCTTGTCATACTCCGCAGGACGGCCAGCAAATCGATGGCAGCAACATATTCCATGATCAGAAACACATGCCCATTTGCAACTCCTGTATCGATAAACCTTACGATCCGCTTATGGTCGAGCTGGCACAGCACGGAGGCTTCGCGAATCATGGAGTTGATAATGACATCATCAGTGATCATTGACGGAGCAATCAGCTTCACCGCAGCAAC
The DNA here is from genome assembly GCA_043737515.1 of Candidatus Kuenenia sp. Classification (GTDB taxonomy): domain Bacteria; phylum Planctomycetota; class Planctomycetia; order Planctomycetales; family Planctomycetaceae; genus SXXK01. The sequence goes on from JAYTAK010001045.1 coordinate 10,240, forward strand.
TTCACCCGTCTGCGAATGACATGCTCGGTGGACAACTCCCATCGATCCGCTGCCAATCTGTTCCAGCAGCTCATAGCCCCCAACACAGGCAGGCGGCAGTGTCATCAAGTCCGTTCTTGCCAGGGACAGGGCTGCGTCGGCGGTGTCCATAATATCCAGAGATTCGTCATTGGTCTCCTCAATGCGGACTCGAATGCAGGTCTTGCCACCGCTGATCGTGTCACCATCTTCGAGCAGACGTTCGGCGATGCGTTCACCGTTTACAAATGTCCCGTTTGCGCTCTTCAGATCGCGTACATAGCAACGTGGAGGATCGATCTCGATCTGCAAATGATTGCGCGAGACAACCAGATCGTCGTCCAGACACAAACTCGAGTTCTCAGAACGTCCCAGCCGGAAAGTTTCCTGGCCTCGGAAGGTGAAAACTTTCCCGGCGGCCGGACCATCCAGGATTTCAAGCACTACTGATGGTGAGGGCATGATGATTTCCTCCATTCCTGTTGTACGCAGTCAAGAGATCGACTGGGCACGACACGTTTGGGGCATGATCCCACCCTGAGGGCGAACACGCAAGCGTGAAGTTAGAAGTCGGAAAATGGGAATTGATGGTCGGGCCTGCACAGCAGGGGACGCAGACGCCCATATTCCGCGATGGACTCCAGAATGCAGGCACAGGAAGCATGAGTCCCTGCCTGCATTTTTGGACACTATTCACCGAGACCAGGAATCCCGCCATGAGGGCTGTCAAAACTGGGGGCCGCTCCTGAGTCGCCCGGGTCGACCGGCTTAGCGGCTTCTTTTGGACCAACGACATCTGCTCGCGACGGACGGAGTTTTTCAAAACTGTCGGCGGAGATCACGTAGTACCAGGCACCGAAGCGAGTTGAGAGTTCTTTGGCGAGTTTTTCGCCTTCCTTGCTGCGGTCTTCCCATGACTTTAACGCATCTGCGAATCCGGATTTCTCTGCTTCAAACTTGCCGAGTGCCTGCAGGTACTGCTTCTGAGCTTCCGCTTTGGGATCAACGGGTGGCGCTGTCTCCTGCGGAGTGATCACTGGAAGCACCGGTTTTTCCTCGCCATTGACAGCGGGTGGATCCGTCGCGGGCGTGTCGGTTGCTGGCGTTTCAGATTCAGATGGTTCTGGCTTCTTCGGAATGATTTCCGGCGTTTCATCGCCAGTGGCTGGTTCCGTCGGCGCGGGCTGCGGCTCGTCGGTCTTCGGTACGGCCTCATCTGCAGGAGCAGGCTCAACGCCGTTTGGCTCAGGTGCGACAGCTTCGTCTACAACAGGTTCGTCGCATCCTGATTCACTCGAAGATTCTTTGCTCTCATCCGGTGCTGCGTCTTTGGGAGCAGGATCGTCTGCAGGCTTTTCTTCGGTCTTTGGAGGAGCATTTTCATTTGGAACTGCAGCGTCGTCTGCTGGAGCTGCAGCATCTGCAGGGGCAGCGTCTGGCGCGGGGGCGGGTGTGGCGGGTGGTTCTGGTTTGGCTTCAGTAGGAGTCTCTGCAGGAGCTGCCTCTTCTTTCAGGATCGCAGGCATTTCAGGCGCGACGGGCTCCGTGGGTTTCGCTCCCATCAGCGATTCGTCGAAATCGACCTTCACCAGCAGATAACGGCGGGGCCCGGATTCCGCATCGGCCGGTTTGACTTCCGGCTTCGGAGGATTATCACCAGCATCTGCGGCATCTTTCGTTTCGTCGTCCGCCACAGCGTCTTTCTTTTCGCCTTCCGTTGCGGCCTTTGCGGCAGCTTCCTCGGCGGCGGCTTTTTCGTTCAATCCAGTTTCAATATCTTTGGCCGTGCCACGAGCCACTTCGCCGAAATACAGCGTGTACCGGACCCCGTTCTTTGTCCCCGCAACAAGTTCGCCTTCGTTCGACACCAGTTTCTTTTGGCCATTTTCACCACGGGCGATAAAGAAGCCCTGACGCTGCATATCGGCCTGCAGGATCTGCATAACGAGAGGGTTGCCAGCCATCTCCGCAGACACTGTGAGGTCTGCATTCAGACCTTCTGGCTTTGGGCGCACACCCACGATTTTGAGCTGATCCAGGTTTCTGGCCAGATCATTGATGGGGGCTTCCTTGACGGATTCAGCCTCTGCGTCCACTCCGGCCAGAGTCCATTTATTTGCTGTAGTATCCTTGTCGAATTCCAGTGTCTCACCAGGGACGATGCCTCCTTGTTCCTCATCCACGGAGTATTTATCGACAACAACCTGGACGATATCCGCCTGGTTGAGCTTGAGCAGATCCGGTTCGATCCAGTCACTGAACTTCGCAGAAAGATCGACAGTGATCTCGGCAATATAGACGTTGTTCTTTTCTGGTTGACGCACGTAATACCGCTGGCTTTGACCTTCGACCTGCTTGCCGATAATCAAGTCCACGAGAGGATTGCCACCAGAATCCCGAAGTGTGACTTTAGTTCCACGTGACTCGTCTTTTTCACCTTCTTTGGCGTTTGGATCAACAGCCACATCGTCTTCCGGATCGGCCACGCCATAGCGTCCCCAGTCGTCTTTGCTGCGACTCCGCAACGCCATCTTTTTCGCCCCGATGAAAGACGCTGCGGTGCGTGCCAGTCGGTCCTTTGCTTCAGCCGGGTAATCGTGATGCGATGGAATTACCCACCGGCCCTTGTCGTCCTGCTTGACTGAGAACGCCATCGGCTCTTTGGCATCGGCATCGTACTTTGCGACGCTGAGCGAAGTCGCCTTCAACGGATCAGTGAATTTAGAAAAGAACTCCTGACCGACGTCAGCAAAGTCCGCGTTCGCGACGGGGCGATTGATGTATTTCACACCCACGGCCGAGAGAGCCGCAAATGCGGCGACGGCAACAAAGGTCAACGTACGATTGGTAGTGTTCATAGCAAGACCTGACTCAACAGGATGTCATCATAAATTGGATTCATACAGACCGAATTCAGTTCAACTTTTCCGCCGATTCGGATTCATCGACTGCTGTTCCGCAAGATTTCGCAGACCCAGAAACAGCATGCCGAAACAGATCGGAAGGATGGCCGGAATGATGCACGCCCAGATCCGGACTTTATTCTCGATGTGTCGGATTTCACGTTTCATTTCCAGTCCGGATTTACGTACCTTTGCGTTCAATTGGCGTTCCAGAGTTTCGCTTTCGAGTTTCAGGCGTCGATTGACCTGCTGCTCCTTTTGCTGCAACTGCGTGTCTTTGCTGGTAGGATCAAGAGTCTCATCTTCGCTGATCTTCTTGATCTCAGCACGCAGATCCTCTTCCGCCTTTTTCAGGCGGGCATCCAGTTCTTCCTGAGCGGTCTTCTCTTCCTTGTTGAGAGAAGTCCGCAAGGCACTCGTGCGATCTTCCACGAATTTTAAGGTTCGCAGACTTTCGCGACGGGAGCGGAGCGGAATGAATGTCTCATCACCTGCCAATGCATCCACCGCGTTCAGCACAAAGGTGACATTGTCAAACTTCACTTCGAGATTGCCTCGATTGCGTTCCAGAAAGAACCAGTCGGTGATCATGTCGATGTCGGAGCAGAAAACGACATTGAGAGGCGTTTCTTTTGTTTCGTTGCGAATCTGAGCTGCCAGAACATGCGTCTTACCATCGTCCGTGCGTTTCGGGTTGGGATTGATTTCAGTGCCGCCAGGCGAGAACGGATTAAAGCCGGCCGAAGACGTGAATTTTTCCCAGGGCAGCAGCCCCGATTCGCCGCTGGTCTTGAGCAAAGGAATGAACTCCTGCTCAGCTCGGCCCGCCCGATCTATCATTGTGCCCGGATAGAGCATCACCAGATCCTGAAGTTTCTGACTGATATTGCTGTCCGGTGAGAACGGCCCCTCGGCACCGTCCTTGTAACCAGATCGGGAGACGAAGACATATTCCGGCGGCAGCGTAGCAAATTCAGAATGCGGGTTGTTGCGATCGTAAACGATCTGATCGTACTGCCACGACACATTCAGCAGTGTCATTAATCCTGTCAATTCACCGCCATCTGCTTTTTGTTCCGGAGGAGGACCGCCACCGAACATCTGATTGCCTCCGCCTGGTTTTGGCAAACGAGGTGCAATCGCCAGACCGGATTGATTTTGAAAGACATATGGACACGGATCATCAAAGATCAAAGTCGGCTTTCCAGCCTTGACGTATTCGAGAAAGTTCACCATCTGCGGTTCCGTCAGCGACGATGGCATAATCGCAATCAGTACGTCAAATTTCTGACCGGCGGCGTCAGTCTTTGCCTCAGCATCCACAGCCTCCGTTGCGGCGGCTTCGTCACCTGCTGGTTTTGCATCTGACTGAGTGGCATCAGTCTCCAGGATTCGCTGCGAGGGATTAACCGCGATGACCTTGTATTGTTTTTCGAGTTCGCGAACGATTTCCCATTTACTTCCCGGACCACCTCCGTCGGCGATCGCTCGGGCATCGGTCAACAGAACGCCGACTGTCAGTCGCTGTTTTTGAGACACAGTTCGCAGAGATCTTGTGAGTTCGTATTCGATCGGCAGCCCCTTACCGAAGAATGGAATGACCAGTTCATCGTTGGGACTTTGCAGGAACGCCCCCATGAACACGTCGGCTTCTTCGCGTTTGCCATCGCGATCGTACGACAATCGCACCGGTTCGATCCCCAGTGCCCGAGCCTGCTCTGCCGCTTCACTGAACGGTTCGACGGAGACATCACGCCATTCGATCGATCCGCCGCTCTGCAATTCAAACTCACGCAGCAATCCTCGCAACTGGCGGCGAATCTCGACATAGTCGCCGGGGACATCGGGGCTGATAAAGGACTGAATCGTGATCTTTTGAGACTTCTTGAGGTCCTGCATTGTCGATCGAGTTGCATCGGAAAGCGTGAAGAGGTTTTCTGCCGACCAGTCCGCCCGAGCCGGATACGTCCAGAAAATGACCAGCAGGCTTCCGCAGGTAATCAGCAGGCACACCGCCCGAATGCAAAACTGAAATCCCATGCCCAATTGCTGACTGGCAGCCCAGCGGCGTTTGGAG
>JAYTAK010001046.1:0-2923 GCA_043737515.1 Candidatus Kuenenia sp.
GATTGATGGGTGGCCGGGGTTGGAGGGCGCCAGCCCGAAACCCCGGGGCTTCCTTCGCTCCGCTCAGTCCAGCCCCGGCCACCCGATCCATCAAGGCACCACTGACCGAGCGCTAGCAGATTTCTGACAACCTTCGAAGGCCAGCCAGCATCGCATTTGTGTCACGATACACTGACATCCATCTCGGATTGCCATCGGGCGAAATGCGGGCCGCATGGCGCATCACATGAAATACGAAATCAGGGTTCGATTTGCGGTGCGGTCGAAGAAGTGGCGTCTTTTCCCGCAGGATCGGCACCGGCTGCCGATGGAGCACCGGGAGCCGGTTTCGGATCGGATGGCATCTCGACCGAATTCGTCTCTTCGGAACAACCGCACACGAGACATGAACCCGCGAGACAAATGCTGCACAGCAACACACCGATAATCCGTGTCATCTTTTTAGCTTCCTTCAAAACTCACCCACGACCTCAGCATCCTGCATGGACGCCAGTCGACGAAAAGTATTGGCGTCAATATTTTTTGAGATCGCGCGGACAGATCCGTCGGCCAGCGTAAACTGAATGATGCCCGTGTGAAAGCTCTCGAACTGAAACCAATTCTGCACAGCCGTGTTGGAAAGTCCGTAGGCCTGGGGCATGAGGCCGCAACCGATCCATGCGAAGTTGAATTCCGGACCGCCGGTGGCCTCACCGAACATCAGCGTGTTGCTTGTGCCGTCGGTGATATCGCGCATGTTGAATTTTGTGCGGGATCCGAAGATGCCTTTTCGGGGAGCCCAGGCGTTGGACAGATTGCCAAGTGCTCCGGCCACGCCGAGATAATTTGTCGGTCCCAGCACATTCGGTGGATCAAAATGTAAGAGGGTGACACTCCCCAGATTGGAACCAATTTCGTAAGTGTGCATAATTGCAGCCATGCCCACCGTCGCGATCTCCGGATCGGAGGGACAACGAAACGCTGACAGTTTCGCCTGGCCAAGCGCAAACGTCTGATTGTCGTTGAAGTATCCGGTCTCGGGGAGCAGACTTCCGGGGTTCATCGGATCGGACCGACGATCGACGCCCTTCCAGATGTTGATCTTTTCGTAAATATTGCTTTGTTCAAGTTGTGGCAACAGTTGCGGAAGCACACCGGTCCACTGATGGTCAAAAAAACCAGGGGCTCCCGGTTGCACTGTGTGCGGAGCTCCAAAGTATCCGGCGGGAAATCTGTTATAGAGATCGTGAAAATTATGACAGGCCAGACCAATCTGCTTCAGGTTGTTTTTGCACTGCGTACGTCGAGCGGCTTCGCGCGCCTGCTGAACGGCGGGAAGCAGTAGGGCGATCAGAATGGCGATAATGGCAATGACGACAAGCAATTCGATCAACGTAAACCCACGTCGATCCGGTGCGCCACGAGCCTCGAATGAATGCTTTTTCATCGTCCGTGTCCCTAATGAAATAAATGAAATAACAGATGAAGAATTCCACGACGATATACCTTTACCCGCCATTCTGCAGCTTTGCAAGCAGGCAGTTTGCATTTGCGGCCCAGAAATGTCGTGATTCCTCTGGACTTCGTTCGGTTCAACGACAAATAAAGTGCGCGGCATCAGCAGGATAACCTACGCGACACTGCAATCCTTTGGAGATCAGAAGCAGAGCTGTGGGAAACTTGCTCTGGGATTCGTCCTGAAGGGGCGAAGGAATTCAGCCTCGGCCAACGGCCCAGGACATCGGCATCGTGATCAAAAATGCCCTGAAAGGGCAGGGGAATCGCAATTCTGATACCCTTTCAGGGTACAAACGCCCACTGTGTCCTGTCCTGGGGCGGCGTTTGTCGCGGAAGCGACTGCACTTGCCCCAGGCTATATTCCGGAAGCCTTTCAGGCTTATTTACCTGCAATTTAGTTGGACACAATCTAACACGGCGCACTTCATTTGCCGTTGCACCCTACAGTTTGCATTCCCAATCTGAGCCTGGACAGCAGCGAGAGAGCCGCAACTGTGATTGAGGAGTGATGTCGCCGCAGATGGGAAGCTATCGACGCCAGCCTGTCGCTTCGATTCGTTTGAGTTCCGCATCAATGTCGATCCCCTGATAGAACGAAAGCCATCCACGCAGGTGTTGAGTTTCACCGGGAGGGCAATCCGGAAACTTTGGATCGGAATGCAGACACGGACACGGAGCGTTTCCCCACGCGCGGTGAATTGGATCCCAGCCACTGATAATCCAGCGAGTTCCGTCAAGTGACCCGGCGACCGCATAGCCCTCCACAAACTTCTTGTTGTCGTTCGTCTGCTGGTCAAAGCCTTCAGCCCCTTTGAGCATCACGCAGTTCTGAACCCGCAGGTCACTGAGTGGCTGCCCCGTGCCATTCTTCAGGAACATCGTCATCGAGATGTGATCCGGCATCGCTTTCGCCGTGGTGCCGAATTCAATGCCGTTGGGCAGGCGACGCTGCATGTGAAAACTGCCGTCATCGGCGTGCTGCCACTCCTGCTGTTCCAACTGCGTGCCCTGAAGATCCCAGATTGTCTTAACATGTGTGTGTGCCAGATACGTGAGTCCCAGATTCGACCAGATGGCCTCGGGAACATCCATCACGACGTAGCTGTGATCATCCCACGGGCAGAAAACGCTCAGCTTCGTTTCACGCTGTGGTTCGACGGCACCATCAAGGAATCCAATGCGGGGATGACGTCCTCCGGGATAGGGCACCATCAGCAGATGATCGGCAGTTCGAGGTGGTCGGTTGGCGTCAGAGATATTGAATTCGGTCAGGCGGGCGTTGAGCTGCGTCGCGTCCAGCCCCGTGACTTGTTCCATCTCAGCCAATGAATACCGATGATACCAGACCATGTTCTCCAGCCAGGCACGAAGCTCTGTGTCATTGGATGGAACGCGAAGCTGACCATCTCCCGCATGACTCAAACCT
>JAYTAK010001047.1:0-2922 GCA_043737515.1 Candidatus Kuenenia sp.
GGGCTTGCCTGGAATGGCCGACAATTGAGGTCAGCAGCAGCATTCCCGATGAATCCGTGCCACTCGCCGGAATTGAGCCAGTTCTTCAAGCCGGCGTGCGTCTCGTTGTTCAAAATGCAGCGGAAGCGATCGAAGCCAAGCCCAGTGGTGATTCGAACCGCCTTCTTAAAATCAGCCTGCAACGCTCCGCTGGCATTGTCATCATCACCGTCACCGATACTGGCCCAGGCATGTCCGCAGCCGCGCTAGGAGCATGTCAGCAGCCAGGATTTACCACTAGGGCCAAGGGCAGTGGTATGGGACTGACGGTTGCTCGTGCCGCCTGCAATTGGCACGGTGGCCATTTACAAATCGCGAGTGAAGTAGACCGTGGAACAACCGTAGAGTTTCACATTCCTGAGGGAAGGTAGCAATCATGATTCGAGTTCTGATCGTTGACGATGAACCAATATCGCGTCGGGAGATCGTGGAGACTCTCAGCGCCGTCTGTTCGATGCACGCAGAAGAAGCGGACAGCGCAGAAGAATGTCTGCTGCGGCTCAAGGAAGCCGCAGACGCCAGCACGCCGTTTGATGCGGTCGTGCTGGATATTTATATGCCGGGCAAGAACGGCGACGAGATCATTCCGATGATTCGTTCTGAATACCCATGCATCGCCATTGTCATGCTGACGGCGTATTCCGCTGTGGACACCGCAATTAAGACTTTACGCATGGGGGCCTATCAATACTTGATGAAAGAACGCTTTGATGGAGAACGCACGCTGGCACCAATCCTGCGTGCCGGCGTCGCACAACACCGACTAAAACACCTCCGTCAGGAATTACTGGGACCAAAACGTCCGGCGAATCTCTACAGTCATGCAGCGCAAGTGATCCGTCAAGCCATTCCAGTCCCCAGTCGGTTTTTTCTGGCGATTGCATCCCCTCACAACAACGCACTGGAAGTTTGTGCATGGAACAAGGCTGGCGTTGAGACCCGGCAAGAAAGACAACTGGAAAAGGACCATCCTTTGGCGAAGAGAATCTTTGATGAGCGTCAGGTTGTGCGATGGAAATCCGGAGAAGTCGGCTTCCGTCCACTCGCACCGAATGCAAAAGCGTTACTTGCCGCACCGATCCGTAATATCGGCGATATCTCAGTTGGCTTCGTCGATTTGGAATGCGACGAGGATTTCACTTTTGACGAACACACCAAAGACGTGCTGGTGGCGCTGGCGGAATTGGTGGCATTGGATCGATGCCTCCAAAGGCAAATTGACCAAGAAGCCGGGGAGGCTCATGCAAGGGCCGATCAGATTTCAGCGACGTCTAAGGAAGTTGCACATTTCATCCGCAACGCTGTGCATGTACTGCGAAGTTCTTTCGGCTTGTTGCAGGAATCAGTTCAGCGGACGCGCGCTACAGGTGCCTCCCCAACCGTACTCGCCGCAGCCGTCGAACGGCATTTGCAGCACGAGGACAACCTCGATGAAATCGAAGGCGTCCTTAGGCAAATGTCGGCCATTGGACAAGAAATCACAATTGAGCTGAGGCCATTGGAATTGAAGCAGACATTGACAGCACGGGAGAAAAACTATCAGGCAATGGCCGAGTCCGCGAAGGCGAGTTTCGTGTTTAACATTCCGCCCGGGGATGTTTGGGTGCAGGGCGACAAAAAACAATTGCTGAGGGCGGTGGACATGCTTGTAGAAAACGCCATCGAGGCGAGCGCTTTGGCGAGGCAATCCGAGGCAGTTGTGGAATTGATTCTGGCAAGTGACGAACGCACTGCACATATTTCCGTGCGCGACAACGGGCCGGGATTTAATGCTGAGGATCGAGCACAACTGTTCAAGGCACAGTTCAGTACAAAAGACAACATTCCGCTCCGCGGTATCGGCCTGTTTACGGCCAATCGGATCGTGCTTGCACACAATGGCAGTATCCGGCCCATCAATCTCGAGCCCACAGGCGCAGAGTTTGTCATCGAGTTGCCTCTGGGCTGCACATAACGCTTAGGGCTCAGACCACATTCGCCAGGAATTTCGTCATGACGCTTCAACAACCCGTCAAAGTCTTTCTTTCGTATGCCCACAAAGACGAGGCCAACGCCCGCTGGTGTTCCGAATTCCTTGAGCACCTGAGCGCGCTGGGCGAGAAGTGGGATCATGCGATTGATCTGTGGTTTGACGGTCGAATCACGGCAGGTGAGAATTGGAGAGAACAGATTGGTAATTATCTGGACGGCGTGGAGTTGTTTCTGTTTCTGCACAGCGCTTCCTTTACATATTCAACTGAATGTCAGCGTGAATACGAATATGCTGAGCAACGCGAGCCTGCGGGTGTTCGGCTGGTAATGGTTCGCCTTCGCCCCGCGCTGGTTCCGGAGAAGCTCACGAAACGGCAATGGACCCCCCGCGGCAATCCTCCGATTACCTGTTGCCCGGACAAGGATTCCGTCTTTGAATCCGTCGCCAATGACATTAAGGCAGTGGTGCATGCCATCATCTCCGCTCGATCATCGAACTTCTCTCAAGGAACCACTTCATGACCGTGCGACCCGCGACACTGCTCTTAGTTGATGATGAGCCACGAATTCTCGAGCAGCATTGCCAGGTGCTGGAAGGGGAAGGGTATCGGCTGGTGAAGGCCGGGAACGCGGCGGATGCGATCAAGGCTGCCGCCGGTGAGTTCTTCGATCTGCTCGTACTGGATGACCGGCTTGACGAACGTGGCAGCGGTCCGTCCGGTCGGGATGTGCTGAGAGCCTGTCGCGAACGAGATCCGGATGTCGGTGCGATCTTTGTCAGCGGCTATAATGATCCCGAACGGTTGATCGAAGTCCTGCGGCTTGGTGCAGCGGATTATCTGGTCAAGAACCAGAGGGACTTCAACACGTCTTTTCGTGCGGCCATCCGTCGTGTACTCGACCAAACCGATC
>JAYTAK010001048.1:0-6663 GCA_043737515.1 Candidatus Kuenenia sp.
GAACACGAATTGAGGTCTTTCTGCGATTCATTTTTCTGCCATGAATTTTTCTGCCACATGCCTTCCTGCGTGAATGACAACACTGTGCTTGTGTCCCGATTTCGACGATGGGTTGCGAGCGAAGCCCGCGCTGGGTGAATTTGTGTTTATCTGTGGTTTCTGCCGTAGGTTGCGTTATGAGGCGTACACGCTGAGGAAGTTTTTTGTTTAACGAACAATTCCACTTGCGGAATGTGGAACACTGGACTATGCAAGGATGTCCTTCGCCACGACGCCCGCCACGTCCGTGAGTCGAAAATCCCGACCGGCATAGCGAAAAGTCACGCGTTCGTGGTCAAGCCCCATCAGGTGCAGAATCGTGGCATGCAGGTCGTGGACGTGCATTTTGTTTTCGACGGCGTAGTAACCGTAGTCGTCGGTCGCTCCATACGCCATGCCTGATTTAACGCCGCCGCCCGCCATCCACATCGTAAATCCATGAGGATTATGGTCGCGGCCGTCAGTACCCTGAGCGGTCGGTGTGCGACCGAATTCTCCGCCCCACAGGACGAGAGTATCTTCCAGCAGACCGCGGGATTTAAGATCCGCCAGCAAACCGGCAATGGGCTTATCGACCTCGGCAGCATTCTTGGTATGTCCCAGGTACAGATTGCTGTGCTGGTCCCACTGGACCTCGCTGTCGCTGTGAGTCACCTGCACGAAGCGCACATCGCGTTCCAGAAATCGTCGCGCCATCAGGCACTGACGCCCGAAGTCTTCCGTGACCGGATCATCCGTGCCGTACAATTTGTGAGTTGCGGCAGATTCCTGCGAAAGATCCTGCACTTCCGGCATCGTGGACTGCATGCGAAAGGCCAGCTCAAACGAATTCAGACGTCCCGCCAGAGCCTGATCCGCATCAGACAATTCCAGATGTTCCTGATTCATCATCCGCAACAGGTCCAGTTGCTTCCGCTGTGTTGCAGAATCAATCCGTGGATTATGAATATGCTTCACGGTCGAATTCAGCACTCCGATACTGGCGTTGCCGATCGGAGTTCCCTGGCAATAGGCAGGCAGGAACGCTGATCCCCAGTTGTTGACGCCGCCGTGAGCCAGTGTGGGGCAGATAGTGACAAATGCGGGCAGATTCTGGTTCTCGGTCCCCAGTCCGTATGTCAACCACGCTCCCAGACTCGGACGCACAAACTGATCGCTGCCCGTGTGCAGTTTGAGCAACGCGCCGCCGTGGGCTGGATTCGTGCCGTGGACGGATCGCAGGATGCACAGATCATCGACATGCTGAGCCACATGCGGAAACAGTTCACTGACCGGCAATCCACTCTCGCCATAACGATGAAACTTCCACGGTGACTTCAGCAGATTTCCCTGCTGGGCAAACGTCACTCGGGGCAGCGCAAACGGAGGTGGATTTCCATGATCGCGTGTCAGCAGTGGCTTCGGGTCGAACGTATCGACATGCGATGGCCCGCCTTTCATAAACAGAAAGACGGCCCGCTTCGCGCGCGGCAGGAAATGCGTGACGCGTGCGGCCAGCGGATCGGTGGACATCCCGGCTGGCAATGCACTGCCGGCAGTCGCGCCCGCGCGTTCCTGCAGCAACGCGCTGAGAGCCAGTTGACCGAAGCCGATCGCAGATGTTTGCAGCAGTCGGCGGCGGTTGTGGAGCTGATGAATCGGAGACATTGAGAGCAACCTATCTCACGTAAATGAATTCATTACTGGCCAGCAGAGCCTGGCAGAACAGTGACCATGCGCGAAGTTCGGCTAACCGCTGAGTTTCCGCCGTGGCGCTCGTTGCCGTATCCTGCGTCGTCATCTGTTGGATAAAGTCCAGAGCCAGTTGTATTTCTGCCACTGTCGGTGATCTGGAAATCGTCCGGTCGTACCCCAGTTCAACCCGCTGCACGGGATCGCTGCAATCATTGATCAGACTGCGTGCCATGTCATCTGCCGAATCAATCACCAGTTCCGAATTCATCATCAACAGAGCCTGTGGAGCGACCACTGTGGCATTTCGACTTCCGGTCGGCATCGTGGGATCAGGAAAATCAAACTGTTCGAACAGGGTGTACACGTTATTGCGAATCACCGGCAGGTAGATGGCCCTCCGCAGGCTGTCGTATTTCGTATGATCAATTGATGTATGATCGAAGACGAATTGCCGATTGCGCAGCGGTACCGTCTTGCCGCCAAAACTTCGGTCCAGCCGCCCGGAGACCTGCAGAATGGAGTCGCGAATTTGTTCCGCATCCAGCCGCTGCCGTCGAAATCGCCACAGTAATTCGACTTCCGGATCAATGACCGAGAACTCCGCCGAGCGTGGATGCTGCGAATCCATTTGATACACGCTCGACGTCATGATCTGTCGATGCAGCGTCTTAATGGACCAGCCGGACGTCGTGAAATGATTCGCCAGCCAGTCCAGCAGTTCGGGATTTGACGGTTTGTCGCCAAGGATTCCGAAGTTGTCCGTCGAAGCGACCAGTCCTCGACCAAAATGCCAGCGCCAGATTCGATTCACGATCACCCGTGAAGTGAGTGGATGATCTGGAGACGCCATCCATTCCGCCAGTTGCAGACGACCGCTTTGATTGTCCGGCAATGCAACAGACGCTGCGTCCGCCAGCATGACAAGCGGAAACGCGCGGGACACAGCGTCGCCAGGATTGCGGTGATCACCCCGCACGCTGATGGGCAGGCTGGTCAGTACAGTGCCATCGCCGACGCTCATGGCCGACGCTTCGTCAGCCGCGTTGCTTTCCAGCAACCGAGCGACCTCAGAGAGTCGATGGAATTCAGCGAGCGTGGTCGTATCCAGAGCGAACTCCGGCTTAGGTGGAAGTGCCAGAAAACCGGACGTGTCTTCCAGAGCCGCCAGAGCAGAATCCAATGCTGCGTCGCCGGTACTGGTCGCCGCCGCATTTGTGGTTTTCGCTGTGGCAAGTGCAGCATCGGCGGCAGCAAACAGAGCTGCATAATGCTGCCGAATGCCGTCGCGGTCTCCTGTAGCCTGCAGTTCACGCCATTTCAGGAATAAGGGATCATCGGCATGAAATTTCAGATGCTGGCGGCAGTGATGCAACACGCGAGAATGGAGTCCAAGTGGTTCCGCGAGTGTCTGCAAATCGATCAGCGATGTGTCCGGTTCAATCCCGGCAGCCGTGGCCAGATAAACGGCCGCCTTTGATCGAACGTCACTGCGAAGACGGTTGGTGGCTTCCGTCCTGAATGTTGTCGCCGCAGCTTTTTTGGCGGCGATGTCTTCGTCAATCGTTTTGAGAGACGCTTTCTCTTCATCGGTCGCGAAGGAAAACTCGTTCCAGTGCTTGATCGCGCCGTAGTTCGTGTCGCCAAACGTTTTGGTGCTTTTGAAAATCGCAGCAAGGCCGTAATAGTCCGTCTGCCTGATCGGATCAAATTTGTGGTCGTGACAGCGAACGCATCCCAGCGTCATCCCCATAAACACTTTGCCGGTCGCATCCAACTGCTCGTCAATCGTGTCCATGTCGAGTTTTTCACGATCCGGCTCGGCCAGAACTTTCGCGCCCAGAACCAGAAACCCGGTTGCGATGCGTGATTCCAGGCTGGCATCCGGCAACAGATCCCCGGCGATCTGTTCCTTCAGAAATCGATCAAATGGTTTGTCTTTGTTGAATGCATCCACCACGTAGTCACGGTAACGCCAGGCATTGCCGAACGCCAGATTCTCATCCAGCCCGTTCGAATCGGCATACCGCGCCACATCCAGCCAGTGACGTCCCCAGCGAACTCCATAGTCCGGCGATTCCAGCAGGCGATCAATCAACTTCGCATACGCATCCGGTGCATCATCAGCAACGAAGGCCGCCACATCCGCAGTCGATGGTGGCAGGCCTGTCAGATCGAATGTCGCGCGGCGAATCAGTGTCCGCCTGTCCGCTTGCGGTGCAGGTTGCAGACCGCCGGCTTCCAGCTTTGACAGAACAAAAGCATCAATGGGAGTCCGCCCCCAGTCTGGTGTCGATGGTTGAGGAACCGCCGGAACCTGCACAGGGACGAACGACCAGAAACGGCGACCGTCTTCGACACTCATTCCCTTCAGCGTGGAAGGCGACACCGACGCGACTTCTGTTCTGGGGTCCGTCGCGCCCTGGGCGATCCATTGTTCGAGCGTTTGAATTTCCTCAGGACTCAGCTTACCGTCGGGCGGCATCTGCAGGTCTTCGTTGCCGTATCGGACGGCTGCAATCAGGCGACTCGCATCAGGCTCATTCGGCACGATGGCAACACCTGAATCTCCACCCTTCTGCCAGCCCGGTGCGGAATCAAGCCTCAGTCCGCCCTTGACGTCTTTTGCGGAATGGCACTCGTAGCAGTGCTGCACGAGCAGCGGACGGACCTTCTTTTCGAAGAATTCCAGCCGAGCCGACGTGGTCACTTCGTCACAGATCCCGGTCGCAGCCAGCGCCGCAGCCAGAAACGCCGCATTCAGGAAGGTGGAGCAATTTCGCATGTTGACTCGCGAATAGATCATTGTGTTTCAGTCCTCGATTACAGCACCGAGTGTGTCACATGCCATCACGGAAGTCAATTTATTCGCTGAAGATCCTGTCTCACGCCAGGGACTGTTCCGGTCAATCCTTTTTGCCGGAAAAGATTTTCAACTGGCCGCAAGGCGATCACAGAACACATTCTGACTTTTCATTCCGTGCATGAATGACGAAACTGTACCTGCGAACTTGCCGATCCTCGACCTTGACTCAGAATGCCCCAAAATGCCAGACCCCAAAGACCAGTCCCCAGCAATACATTCCGGAGGTGGTCATGTTCGCATTCTCATCGGACTTGCCGCCGGTGTTCTCGCGGGGCTGATTGCCAATGTGGCCCAACAGCCGGACCTGGGCGGCGGACTGATTCAGTATTATTTTGGCAGCGTCGTGGCTTTCCTTGATCTCCAGTACTTTGACTCGGATCCGACCGGGCGGGCGCAGTGCGTGGCCTGGCTGGTCTCAATCGCGGGGCCCATCGGAAAACTTTTCCTGCGTCTGATGCAGATGATGGTTCTGCCGCTGGTAGTGTCCGCTCTGTTTCTGGCGGTTGTCGATGTCGGCGATCTTCGGAAGCTGGGCCGTATCGGGCTCACAACGCTGTTCTACACGGCCATCCTGTCGATCTCCGCCGTGTTGATCGGGATCACGCTGGTGAATGTGGTCAAGCCAGGACGCACGATTTCACCTGAGGTTCGGGATTCCCTGCAGGCGAAGTATGCGGCCAACGCTGACGAAGGTATAAAGAAAGCAGACGCCGCGAAACCGCTCGGGCAAACACTCGTGGACCTCCTGCCGGAGAACCCTGTTCAGGAAATGGTCGGAGCCGTTGATGGGTCATCCAAGGGAAACGGGATGCTGGCTGTGATGTTTTTCTCGCTCCTGTGCGGCATTGCGGCAACGACTTGCCTTGAGGAAACGACGGCGTTGGTCGCCACGCTGCGCGGCGTCTATCAGATCTCGATGACAGTCATCGGCTGGGCTCTGAAACTGGCTCCGCTGGGTGCGGGGTGTCTGGTGTTTGTGGTCACGACTCAGATGGGGCCTGATATTCTGAAGGCACTGGCAGCGTTTGTCGGCGTTGTGCTGGGAGGCCTCGCGATCCATTTACTGATCGTCTACTCCGCAGTGCTCCGGATCTTCGGAAAGCGGTCGCCGCTGGCGTTCTTTCGAAGTATTTCCGATGCCATGTTTGTGGCCTTCAGTACTTCCTCATCGAGCGCGACGCTGTCGACATCGCTG
Source organism: Candidatus Kuenenia sp. (assembly GCA_043737515.1). Lineage (GTDB taxonomy): Bacteria > Planctomycetota > Planctomycetia > Planctomycetales > Planctomycetaceae > SXXK01. The sequence continues at coordinate 5,772 of JAYTAK010001048.1, forward strand.
AAAGTGGCTCAGGAAGAATTAAAACTTCGCCCGGAGACATCAAATTTTGTGCTGACCGTTGGTGCGACTGGAAACCAGAATGGCACGGCGCTCTTTGAAGGCGTGGTCGTGCTGTTCCTGGCGCAGGTGTTTGGAGTGGAACTGAATTTCGGACAGCAGATCACCGTGGTCCTGATGTCGGTGCTGGCGGGAATCGGAACGGCCGGAGTTCCCGGCGGTTCCATTCCGCTGATTATCGTCGTGTTGAAATCCGTCGGAGTTCCGCCCGATGGAATCGCCATCATCCTCGGCGTGGACCGATTGCTGGATATGTCACGCACGCTGGTGAATGTCGTAGGAGATCTGGTTGTGGCGACGTGCGTCGATGCTTCTGCGTCGCGTGCTCGGAAATCTGCCGGTGGCTTGCACGCTGGCTGAGGGAATCCGGCGCCCGTCTAAACTCGCGATCGTTTTGTTTTCAATGGCCCGCTTATTCACTGGGATTGAGCATCTGGAATTCATTTGACTCCGCGAGTAATTGGGACTTTTTTACTAGCCACGAAACAGCCCAAAAAGCTTGGCGCGGGCTTCGCCCGCAACCCAAAGTAGCCATCACACTCCGCTGTGATGAGCATTTGTCAATCGACATTCGTCAACCGAGTCAGGGTTCCACAATCAGCGTCGTTGCATGGGGCTGAAGGACAATCGAGGCGGGTGCGACAAGAATATTGGTGACAAAAAAATGAAGCTTGGCGCGGGCTTCGCCCGCAACCCAATAGGTTCTGTCAACGGATGAAACACCGATCTCACACTCGCCTTCTTTCATCCGCAGTCCGGCCTTGCCATCCGCAGGAAGCCTTTCAAGGCCGTTGTCCTGCGGATGGCAGAGCCGAACTGCGGATGAAGAACCGCA
>JAYTAK010001049.1:0-2917 GCA_043737515.1 Candidatus Kuenenia sp.
TGCCGAAGTCGGAATGGTCCAGTCTCCCCGCAGCCCTTGGCACACCACCGCTTGCCGCGACCGATGTGATCGCTCAATCATGGAAGGCAAGGATCAGCCGGACTGGCCTGACATTCCTGACGCGATCAGGAATCCTCGTGGAAGAAGTCCTGTTGCTGCCGTTTTCCTTGCTGCCACTCTGGCAAAGCTGGCGCTGGGGATTGCGGTATACGCTGTACTACATGCGTCTTGTGGCAGGTCCATCGGCCTGCATCTACATCGCCGTCGCAGGCATGATTCTGGGATATGTCGCCCAGGATTTTGTGTTTCGCTATCTGCCGTTTCGTCAGTTTACCGAATCGTTACTGACCGAAAATCTGCTCAACGCCACCGGCTTTTCGCTGTTCCGATTTCTCGTGCCGATCCTGTCCACGATCCTGATCGCCGCACGTTCCGGTGCGGCGGTGTCTGCGGATGTCGGTAGCAAGGTCTACGGAAATCAGTTGGATGCGATGAGAACGATCGGCATGAATCCCGCACGATCGTTGAGGACGCCCATTCTGTATGCCTTTCTGCTGGGCACGCCGTTCCTGGCGTTGCTGAGCTACGCCGTGGCGGCGCTGACGGCTGCGTTTGCGTTTCTGATCAGTCATCCGGATCTGGGGATCGCCTTCTGGGACGCACATTTTCACAAAGAACTGGTACAGCCCGCGTCCATCCTGTACCGGGGCAGCGAATGGCTGATCGCGAAACTCGTCTGTTGCGGACTGGGTGTCGCGATGATTTCCTGGCGCTGCGGCGTGACACCAAAATTATCGGGCGCGGAAATCAGTCAGGGCGTGACTCGCACCATTCTGTGGGCGACGCTCTTTGTGCTGTTCGTACACTTTGTGTTTTCGCTGTTTGAATTCAAAGCGGTTGTGTAGTTGATTGTGCGGTTCAGTCGTCGATTCGATTTGTTGTTACGTACGATGGACATTCTTGTCCGTCGCATGGCCAGGCAAGACTGTCCAAACGCCAGCTCCTGTAACGCAGGAAACTTTCGTCAGTGGGACGCATTCTGGCGAGGACTCGGACAAGAATGTCCAAGCTACGTAAATCGCAGCATCGCGTTATCGTGACTCTACTGGATTCTCTGTGAATGTTTTCCTTGGAATTGAAGCGATACGAAAGTGTGGTGGCAGAGATCGTTTAACGGCGAGCCGCAGTTAAACGAATAAATCCCAAAGAATTACGCACATAGAAAACGGTACCGTCAGAAACTCTCAAATCTCGATCATGTCCATGCACGACCTTCCTCGCCAAAAACTGTGTGAACTACTGGCCAAACATGGCCACAGCCTCTGCGACGATGCCAGAAAGCTGGAAGGGCTGCTCAAGGACGTTCTCCGTAACGAGCACAAACGTGAGACGTTTGTGTTGGTCAGCGCGGTGCGAGAAAGGGTGGCTCACGAGTTGCGCTGTTCGACGTCGGGGATGCCTCCGGCGGCATTGGCAGCCAAGCTCGTGCGGCAACTTTGTGACAACCTTGCGTTGGACGAAGCGGCAGCTCAATGGAGCGTCGAAAGCTGTGCAGTCGCGCTGGGTGTGAAGATTCCGGACTGCCAATCTCAAATTTCAAATTTGAAATCTCAAATTTCCAATTCTTCAGCCGGTGTTGATTTGGTGCCGCAACGGCGTGCGGAGGGAGTTGCACGGGCAGCAGCACCCCGACGAGCGCATCGAGGAGGGCGCTTTCAGCAGGCTGGATCACGGCGTCCGTGCTCTGGCGAGCCGACGGAGCAGCAACTCGGCTGGGGACCAAACGGAAATGGGACTGCTGGCGAAACCGCTGATATCGCGGGTCACGATGGCGTCCAACCCGGCCGTCGTGGCGGCAGCGATTTGGATGTTGTCTTCGAAATCGGAACCCACCAAAGCGTCCGCTTGCAGAATCGTGGAACAGTCCACGGAGAGAATGTCGAAGGTCTGCGCGAGTCGCCGTACGTCGGCGCGAGCTTGTGCCGTTCCGACGACTCGGCGTCCCACATAGTACAGGTTGGCCAACGACAAAGCGGTCACGGCCAAATCGAGCACTCCCGGCTGGGCTTGCCTGAGAATTTCATCCGCCTCGAGGTTCCACGGCGCACGCTGCAGCAGCGAATCCAGCAACACGTTGGTGTCGAGCAACACGCGCATCAGCCATGCTTCCGTTGGCGTTCTTCTTCAAGAATTTGCTCAACCTCAGCATCTGAGGGAGGGTTCGCGATTTTCCAGGCCCCGATCAAATCGCCAGGGCTGCCGCTCGGAGTGGGACTCCCAATTGCAGATTCATGGATCGAATTGAGCAACCGTTGGGCGAGCGACAGTCGCCATTCGTGAGGCCACCGGCTGACTTGCTCCCAAGTTTGATCGACGACGTTATTGACCACGGAAACCATCGGAGGTTCTCCTGTTTGCGAATACTGGCAGCCCCAATGCCGGGGACGGACGAGCCCAAGGGTTTTACAAGCCTGAATTGTTTCACTTCGGAACGACAGTATACTCTGTGGTGGCAGCCGTGTGAATCTTTACCCAGACGACAACTCTCGATTCGGCTGCATGAGATGACACAAGGGCGTCGTCAGCTCTAAGGATTTGAGCGGATTCTGTAGGCCGGACCAAGCGCAGCGCCGTTCCGGCAATGACCAGACACCTGCCGGAACGGCGCTGCGCTTGCGGTCTGTTGATTGAGTCGGCTTTTCTCCGTGGGGTAAGCTTCCAGCTTGCCATCGCTAATTGAAAACCAAGGCTGTTTGGCAAACATGACAAGCTGGAAGCTTATCCCCCTTTAGATCAACAGACCGCTTGGTTCGGCCTACAAAAAAAGAAGCATTGACATCGGACTAGACCTTAAACAAGCGACCTCCTCCCGGCTTTTCGGGCCAAAAATCGCGCAGCGGCGAACGGAAACGAGCGG
>JAYTAK010001050.1:0-6647 GCA_043737515.1 Candidatus Kuenenia sp.
CATCTTCCCAACTGTAGCCGTAGTCTCCGACGTGCCACAGGCGGATGGTGGTGTCGGCGATGATCGGAATGCCGCACAGTCGGACGCGGTGGCACAACGCATAGTCTTCTGCCAGATACCAATGCCCTGTTCGCGGCTCCGTCTCGTCAGCCGATCGATCCGCCACAGCCCATGTTCTCGTTCCAGGGCTCCAGCCCAGGAACGCACTGCCGCCGAGGCTCCCGCCTCGTGTGCTGGCCTGAGGAGGCAGGAGCCTCCGGCCAGTGCGTTCCGAGGCTGGAGCCTCGGAACGAGTAATCGCCATCAGAACGCCTCACGACCTGAGCGAATTCGTTTGTCAATAACTCGGCTGTCAACAAAAGTTATGTTACGCATGCCGCACGGTTGAGAATGGCAGATTCGTTTCACCGCGCGGGCAACGCCCCACGCTCCGTATTTCAAATTTCAAATCAAACAAGCGCGGCCCGCTGGGCACGCGGTTAAACGAACCGATTCCATTTAGCTGGGCTATATGGATATTACGCTCTGAAGTGGACGCTATTTTTCCACTGACTGCAGCTTGACCTGCAGCGTCAGAGAATCGGTTGATCCCTTCAATGATCGACTCACCAGTTGCGTCGATTCACCGGGATTTAGGACATTCACGATTGGCGGATGAACGGCAGAAGGATCGCCCAAAGGCAAAGGAATCGTTCCTTTGTGAATCTGATCCTTGTCATAGCCAAGTTGCAGACTTCCACCTTGACCATCGTCATTCGGCTTCGCCTGAAACTGAATCGTGTGTCGGCCAGATGCATACTTTTGCTCAATGATTTTTGCATCACTGTCTGCCTGAGGAATGAAAACACTGACGACCGCTTCGAATCCTTCCGGCACAAACGTACTCCATCCGTACCAGTGATCGTGTTCGCGAGCACCACCGGACAGAATTATCTGGTTCGCCTTCGGAGTCAACGCTTCGAAGTCCATCGACCATTCCGTATCGACCTTATACAACGGTCGGCCTTCGACGTTTTGACCTGCGACACCGATAAACTTGTTCTGATCAGCGTCCCAGGTAATGATCCCATTTACGGAGACCCCGTCGTTCGTCATTCCCACAGTGTCATCGGCACGGTTTCCTCTGCTGTCTGGAAAGTCGAAGTACAGCGATCCGTAGCGAGCAATTTTTTCAGGCCCATTCGACCAGGCATTCGAGTTTGGATAGTGGAAATACCGCAACGAATTCACCACCGGATTCCCGATACGATAATACGTACTCTGATATTCAAACGGCCCGTTTTCCTGGAATCGTGTGATGCGGACAAACCAGTCTTCCTCGGGACCAAGGCACAGAATGGATGTATTTTCTGCACTGCCGGCTCCTGTCGTTCCAATCTCGCCGCCGAGGGTCGCCACATACTGGCCACCAGAATCAAAGACGAATACGCACTCAGGAAGATTCGACATGTCGGTTTCGTTCGCTCGCGTTCCATCGACTGGTCGAACTCTGGCTGACACGAGGGCAAACAATGCATCGCCGCTGGGAATAAGGTGGACGCGAGCACCCTTCGGTTCCTCACCACGGCGACCTTCATCAAGCAGTTCAATTGGTTCTGGTTGTTTGGTCTTTGCTGACGCCAGCAGTTGCCGAAGGATCGCCAGACTCGGGTTCTTGATCATGACTGGCAGCAGTTGTGCGGACGTCTGCTTTGGCAGAATGTCTTCGAGCGTTCCGTAGATGGCTTTGCTGTTTCGACTTGAATCAGGATTTCGAATAACCGCTACGAATCCATCGTCGGCATTCAGAGGAGCATCAACAAGACCACCGTTAATCCAGAACCGTTCCTCGCGGTCTCTCGCGTTGAAGAAAGGCCCATTTTCGCCTTCATATTCAAAGTTGACAGCCAGTCGCAGTCGCTCCACTGGCACATCCCCGATCTGACTTGGGACGCTGAGCACAATGCGACCGTTCTGATCACTCTTCGCACTTTGCACCGCTCCGAATCGCTGAGTGCTCCAGAGTTGCCAATCCTTCGGTCCGACTCGCATCTCAGACAGGGAAATCGTGATACCTGGCAGAGGGCGACCTTTGTCATCCATCACCAGCACTTCACGGTCGATCACCGGTTGATCTCGATCCAGATAGATCGTTGATTCAATGGTTTCCCCGGAGATCAAATCCACATAGGCTTCACGCCGGTCGTCATCGGGAAAGTGATCTGGAGGATAGAGCTGAGACTTGGGCAGCACAAATCCGTGTGCCCACACCCGAAAACTCTTCCGAGCGCCGCACGGAAGATTGCGAATCTTCACTCGTCCGTTTGCATCAGATTTCGCGCCGCTGAATGAACGGGCTCCCCATTCGTTCATTTGCTGGCGTGCTTTGTCCTCTGGGTTATTGATTTGACGTCCTGGGCTCAGGTTGGAAAACATCGGGGCATCGCGAAAGATTGCATCAACCAATGTCGAAGACGTTAGACGATAGGAGCCCGGTATGGATAGTTTTCCGCTGATGAATATGATGTTTGGACTAAAGCTCACTCGGGCTTCCGGGACCGGATTGCCTGCAGGATCGAGTATTCGAAAATCGCACGACGCCGTGGGTTGGCATTTGATCGCGGCATCGACGATGGGCTTATCCAATGCGACCAGATGCGGCCACATGTCGAAGTGATCGACTTGATCCTTCAAGGCCTTTGCCGTTTCCGGGTTCGCTTCCGGAGTTTCAATACTCGCCAGGAGAGTTCCAATCGACGGATTGACAGACATGTGTCCGTCCACCACGACGTGCAGTTGAGCGATCCCGCCAGAAGGTACCGATTCGAAGGTAAAGGTTCCATCCGGCTGAACAGACGCAGAATCTTCCCACGTCCATGGATTGATCCAATCATCGCCCTTGATCTGACCATTGTCGTCGCGAACAGGTACGCGAAGTTTATAATTCGGCCCTTCGACAATCATCAACTCAGCATAGCCTTCGGAGATCGGTCGTGGCACCGAGTCATCCAGTCGCCCTGTGAGCCTTGTGCCGGGCTTTAACACCAATTCAAGAACTCCGTCTGTTCCCGGCTCTGCTTCCGCGACGTCCACCAGTTCACTAAAGAGCAGCGGGCCATTGTCCTGTACCGTGACCACGCGCATCAATCGCCGCTTCAGATCGACCGAAGGAGATTTGAAAGTTCCATCTTCCTGTGGAACAAATTCGCGGCCGATGACGCGATGGCCAGCCAGCAGCGGGACAGATCTTTTCAGCACAACGCCCGCTTCATCGACAGCTCGCACATGAATCACTCGCCCTCGTTTGAGTCGAATACTCGAGCTTCCGGTTGCCTGTTGCCGTTCACTGAACTCGCGAAAGCCGTCGGCCCGGACTGTCACCGAAACAATCCCGGCATCTTCAGGAACCGCAACTTCCACTATCCCCTTTTCATTCGTCTTCTCGCTCATCAACTCACCGATGAAATAACTGTTATCATCTCGATATTGAAACTGCAGTTGCACTTCCGCTCCCACAATTGGCTGCTCGTTTTCATCGAGTACCTCAATCGATCGCCGCCGAACATTCGCCGCTGGTTTCGCTGGTTTCGCTGGTTCAGTCTGCTGAATGTTCGCCGCCGCTTCCGGTGCGATGGCGGGCTTCGGCTCATCTGGAACTGCAGGAACGGTCGCGACCGTAACGGCCTTCGGCTGTTGCGGCTGATTTGATGCAGCAAGTGAAGTTGCCAGTATAGTGACGGAAACAACAATCGATATCAGTCCGACGATTGCTCCCGGTCCGAATTGAGGCTCGGCGTTCGACGCAGGCAACAGCCGTCGCACTCGACTTGCGAGATCACCGCCAGTGACGGCAAGGGCAGGCGTGAAAGATTTCTGGCGCAGTTCTTCCAGAGTCAGCAGCGTCCTTGCATAGACCGCTTTGTCAACATCCAGCCCGAGCGCAATGTCATCGCAGCAGAGTTCTCGTTCGTGACGGATTCGCTTTGAAAGCCACCAGACGGCCGGATGATAAAACAGCAGTGTCTCGGCCATGACCTGAATCGCGTTGATCAGCCAGTCATGGCGACGGACGTGAGCCAATTCATGAGCCAGTACGGCTTCCAGTTGCAACGGCGTCAGCCCCGTAAGGACGCTCGCCGGCAGCAGAATCATGGGTCGCAGATAGCCGACCACCATCGGCACTTTGACCAGCGTCGATTGAGCGACTCGGACGACGCGCGTGAGTCGCATCTTCTGAGCCAGCGAATTCAGCGCTGATTGAACCGAATCTGGAACCGGCGACAAACCCGCGCGCCGAAGCTGCCACTGAATCCATAAACTCCAGATGGGACGTATCGAGCAGATCAGCACGCCGAGAAACCAAATTCCGACAAAAATCGGCAATCGTGGCTTCAGAATCTGAGAGATCCGTTCGGCAACTCTCCGCCAGTTTGATGAAACCGACGCCGGATTGTCCCGAGCCGCAGTTCGATTCCCCGCCGCCTCTTTCGATGGATTTCCGACCACGAATTCTCTTGCAGCGAGCTTCAGCGTTTCGCCCGACGGCTCAGCCGATTGCGAATTCAAACTGTTCGCCGTGGTCAACGAGTCTGCCTCGGTAGTCACCAGTCTCGGCACAACTCCTGTGCCGTCGTTTGACGTCACGCCTGTTTCATCGTGTACCGACGACGAAGCCAAAGAAACCGGGTCGATGGAAACCAGGCACCACGTCGCTATCGGCGCGGCAAACATCAGTGCCAGCATCGCGACTGCCAAAAAGTAGCGCACACGAGCCGACCGATGCCGCAGGCAACGATGCAACAACGCTGCAACCAATGCAATCGCGGCCAGTTGCCACAATGAATGCACCAGCGACCATCCAAGTCGTTCGACCCATCCGGGAACTGCTGTCGATATAAAGAGAGTCTTCATAGCTTCTTCCCCTCCAGTTCGTCCACCATTTTGCGAACTTCCGCCAGTTCAACCGGCGACGCTTTGCCTGTTGACAATGCCTGCAGCACGAGACTCAGAGCCGAGCCGTCGTAAACCTTTTCGATCAGGTCACCCAGCATTTTCTTCTGAGTCACCTTTTGACTAACGGCTGCTCGATACATCTGCGGACTCACCGATTCGTCGCGTTTGACGAGCCCCTTCTCGAGCATCACGGACAGCATCTTGACCGTCGTCGAATAGGTCGTGCCCTTCAAGTCTGTCAGCTCGTTATGAACCTCTCTGGCCGTTGAGCCGCGGCTCTGCCAGAGAATCCGAAGAATCTGCAGCTCAACTTCCGTCGGCTGGGTCGAAACAGAACGTGCCACGATTTACTTCTCGCTGAATGTGACGAACGAATTCGTTAATACTGCCGCAATGTAACGAATTCATTCGTCACGTCAACTGAAGAATTCGGTTCATCGACAAATTTAAGTGCGCGCGTGATGTCGATGGCCAGCATGGTGATGTGAAGGATGTCGTTGGGAATGGTGTGCTTTACCGCAAAGCGGTTCGAGAAATTAGCCGGTGGTAAGCAAAGCGCCACCACCGGATACGTTGAGAAAATTGCCTCAGCACCCAGATAAGGGTCCCAGACTGGCGTTTCTGGCATCCCTTCAGGATGCTTGGCACCACGCTTTCTTTTCCGGTGGTGCGCCTGTCGGCGACCACCGGCTAATCTCTGCAATCCTTTCAGGATGAATCGCATTCATGGCGATCAATGTGTGACGCGCACTTAATTCGTCGTTGAACCAAAATTCCCCTGGCCGAAATCTTCAGGCTGGATCACCTTCCGGCATTCATTTTCCTGCCCACAATTTTCCTGCCCTCTGCCCGTTGCAGAACAGTGACCTGTGCCAGCGTCGTTCTGGTCACCGAGTCACTTCCCGCCGGTCGCAAAACTGAAGGGGAATTGAAATGTGGGGCATCGAAAACGCTGAAATCGCTGAGGTTATAACGATTGGGGTGATCAAGGCGATTCAGGCAGTTTGTAAGCCCTTTCAGATGCCGTCAAAGTCAGCGCAAACCGCGTGAAATCAACCTGTTCAAACCATCAAACGTCGCACCCGAATGCCCTGAAAACACAGGACATTGACACGTTTGCAGGAGCCTTGTAGAGTCGCGTGCCTGATTCACAACTTTGCGGTCGTGCCTGGCAAGAAATATGAACAGCGGCAACACGGAGGATCAGGTTTTGGACGGGCAATCTGAACTGTGGCGAAGCACATCAACAGCGACCCTGAACCTGAAGTGATGCACAGTTTTCGAAAGCTCTTCGTTCGGTTGATTGTGGTGATTGGTGTCTGTTGTGGGCTGGTCGTTGTCAGGAGCATCACCGATCACGTTGTGGCTCAGGAAAATCGATCATGGATGATTTCCGGGGCGGCAGTACGAGGCTTATCCGGAGGTCGTACGAAAACGGATTCGAAACTGTCATGGATGGCAGAAGTTAAAGAAGCGGAATGGCAGTACATTTTGATTCATCACTCAGCCACAGATTCCGGCAGTGTAGAATCGATTCACGAACAACATTTGAATCGCAGGGACGCAGAAGGAAACCCATGGCTGGGGATTGGTTATCACTTTGTGATCGGCAATGGGCACGGAATGCCGGATGGAACCGTGCAGGCGACGTTTCGCTGGAAGGAGCAGATCCATGGGGCTCATTCCGGCAGTGAACTGTTTAACGCTCGTGGAAT
>JAYTAK010001051.1:0-15180 GCA_043737515.1 Candidatus Kuenenia sp.
AGCGGAGTGGCGTGAGCCCTCCGGTACGTCGTTTTTTTGTACCGGCAAGCTGACGCATGCCGCTCCCCAATTCTCTCACTCGTGACCGCGTGGAGTATATATCCGCGCGGCCAGAAATGAGTCTGGCGAGCGGAGTGGCGTGAGCCCTCCGGTACGTCATTTTTTTGTACCGGCAAGCTGACGCATGCCGCTCCACAATTCTCTCACTCATGACCGCGTCGAGTACATATCCGCTAAGTCAACATCTGCCGTCTGCAATCTTCTGCAAGACGGCGAATCATCACGGCAGGACTATGACACATGCAGTCAAACCTGACCATTCAATGATCCCAGTTCCGCGCAAAACCAGCAGCCTTGAGCAGCATCCATCAGTCGCACGTCGCCATGATGAAGGCGGGCGAGATCGCGGGCAATAGAAAGTCCGATTCCCGTGCCGGTAGAAACACGCAGATCATTGCTGAGTCTGCAAAATGGCCGAAAGACGTCGATACGCTGGTGCGCAGGGATGCCTGGACCGGCATCGATCACATCAATGGTGACTCGCGATTCAGTGGTGGCACAGCGAACCGTCAGCGACTTTCCACTGGCAGCGTAACGTTCCACGTTATTGATGAGATTGCCAAGGATCTGCTCTACGAAGTCAGGGTCCAGCTTCAGAGTCTGCTCCGAGGCACCTTCGACCGTTACCACGATGCCGTGCTCAGCCAGCGACGGACTGAAGCGATCCACGATTTGCCGCACAAGGGTCATGACGTTCGTATCACTCGGACGTGGCTCCAGCGTTTTGCGTTTTTGACGCGCGAACGTCAGCACGTTGCCAATCAGGCGACTCAACCGCTGCGACTCAGACATAATCACTGCCAGGCGTTGACGTGGTCGCGCGGCAACTTCCTCTTCTGCTGCGTCCAGATCGCGCTCCAGGAGTTCAGCATACATCCGGATGTTTGTCAGAGGTGTCTTGAGTTCATGCGAAACCTGATTCACAAAGCTCACTTGTTGCGTTGCTTCGCGAATGCCGCGGGCATAGTCGCGGTAAAGCAACCATGCCAGCACGATCAGCGTCAGTGTAAATGCCGACAGACCCGCTGCCAATGTCACGATGGCGCTGTGGCCGGTTCCGGCAACCTGTTGATCGGCAGATACAAAGCACTGCAACCTCCACGACGCCAGAGGTGCAGTCACCGGAATTTCACAGAACGGTGCGGTTTTTTCTTCGATTTCGGGACCCCAGTCATAGACCGTTTCGGAGGCCGAATTGACAACTCGAAACGATGACGTCACCCGCTCGGAACTCACTGCTCCACTTTCCGTTTCCGGCAGCACCGAAATCATGTCTGAAATCCACCGCGAACGTTCCAGCGCCGCACCAACCAGATGCCCCGACGGACGTCGCTGCCAGTAAACCAGATTCAATCCCCGATCCCAGTACCACACAAACCAACCACTGGAGGGAAGAAGACCCGGCGCAACGACTGCCTGTGGCTGAATTGGAGACACTGATGACGGAGCAAAATCTCCATGTTTGCCATCTGCTTCTGCCAGCGCCACAGAATTCTGCAGATCACGATCTGTAATCATTCTGGCTGCGTGCCGCAGAAAACTCTGCTCAGTCCCGTTTAGCGAATTCAGCGGATTCAGAGGATTCGGGTACAGCAGCGAGCCGTCTGGACTCAGCACAAACACCTGCGTCACTTGGGGCGTGGCACGAATGCGTTCGCGCAACTCTTCGACGGAGAACTCGTCGATTGCCGTGATTCTTTGAAGTCGGCGTTCGGTCTCGGAAAAATGCCGCTCGATGAGGCGATTGACGTCCTGCAGTCGCTGCTCCATCACGCTGCGAAAACGCTGCTCTGTCATCGATTTTTCATTCCGTGCCATGCTCACGCCGAACCATGTGAGCAAACCGGTCGGCAGCAGGACGATGAGAATGATCAGGATGAGCGAGCGAGATTGCATGGGCTGCGTTTCATGGACTCAGAATCAAGCGAATTGTCCATCATACATGATTGCATGCAACGCACGGCGCATAAAAATGCCCTTTGGGCGGTAAGCATTGTGCGGGGACAGAACGATGAAGAGAACTGGGGAATGCTGCAGGAAACTGGGTCATCTTCCTGCAGCGAGTAGATTCTTCGTTCAACACTTGCTTTACCGAACCAAAGGGCGGCTGGGTACTAGAGTGGACTGCATCTATCATGCCAAGCATTGCTGATTTGTTCCCATCAAGCATGGACCACAGGAAACGCATGTAAATGGCGGAATTCACCGGAAAACAGCGCTGAATACACTTTCGCAGTTCGGCGCTGAAAACAGGCAGATTCATTGAAACCTCGGCGCTCAATCGGTATCTTGGCTGGAATTCAGCGCCGAAGCATGCGCCGAACCTGCTTTTTTCAGGGTTCTGACAGTGTCGTTCTTTCTCACAAGTTCTCAGTCCGCAAAACGTGACCTGCGTGGTCTAGTAGCCACTCTGACGGGATTGGTCGTGGTTTATTGCGTGGCCGTGCTCTGGTATGTTGCAACATTTCCAGATGTCGGTCTCCGTTGCCTGCTTCCAGATGCGCGGCCGTTGCAAAACGGAGGAATTGAGATCTGTCAGTGGATGGCGGGCCCTAGTGAGAGTACGGACCCAAGGCCAGTTCCTGGCGACGAGTTGGTGCGTTTGAATGGTCAGAATATCGAAACGTTTCTGGACTTTATTTCGTCGTTGCAGGGTCTCCGATTTGCCAAGATTCCGCCCGGTGGACAGTTGGCTCCTGGCTCCGACCCGGCGGAATTGAAAGTCCCGTCCCTGGTGGAAGTGAACAACGGGGATTCATCACTCCCGGCCGAGCGGTTGGTAGAGATTGTCTATCGGAACACGCATTCTTCACAGCCGATGCTTGAAAACCGGATCTATGTCCCGGTCCGTCCAATTGCAGTCGGTCAAGTCTCTCTCACGATTTTCTGGTTTGCCTGTCAATTGTCGATCCTCGCTGTCGCTTTGACTTCGTATTGGTATCGCCCCTTTGATCTGGTGTCACAGAATTTCTGCCTGATGTGCTGTGCGTCGATGGGTGCGTTTGTCGCGGGTTTTCACTGGTGGGTTTTGGCTGGCAACCCTTTGCTCAATATTCCATTCATCGTTTGTGCCGCATCGCTTCCAGCGCTGGTGTTGAATTTCTTTCTGGTATTTCCGCGTGAGAGCGAACTGGTTCGCACCAGACGACGCATCATTCAGGTCGGCGTGCTGGGACCTGCAGCGGTATCGACCTTTTTGCTGGTGATTGTTTATTGGAGCAGTTGGAGCCTGAACGGCAGCACGACGATCGGTGAATTGAATGTGTTTCAAAAGCTGGCGGTTTTGACACAGATCGTATTTCGCGGTTCTGCGTCAGGGCTGGATCTTGTGAACCATTCAACAAAGCTGCTGCACTTGTTGCGAACGACCGTTTACGCATCCATTGGCCTGGCCTGTTTCTATTTTCTCCTCATCGTTTACAAACTGGTCCGGAGCTGGTTTACAATTGAAGTGCCGCGCGAACGTCAGCAGGTGAACACCATTCTGGGGGCAGCGCTGCTTTCCATGATTCCGATTGGCTACACGCTGTACCTGGCTTTTTTTCAAAAGATCGAGTTCGCGCTGGGCCGGGCTCAGATCCCGATGTTTATTGCCAGCATGCTTTTCATGGCGGCATACTCACACGGCATGTTTCGGCATCGGCTGATGCTGGCCGAGGATCCGGAAGACAAGGGCCGACGGTACATTCTCATGTCCGTCCTGGTGTCTGGCGGTTTCGCGACATTGCTGGCACTGGGCGGCGTGGCTGCACATTCTTACAGTCTGCCCTTGAATTCATCGACCACGCAACAGATCTCATTGTTTCTGATTCTGCTGCTGGCGGCAGGCATTACACTCTGGGTGCGCGATCGTCTGCAGACAGTGGTGGATCGCAGCTTCTTCAGCGAAAAGTACCAGCTCGATCGTGCGATGCAGCAGTTAAATCGGTCGGCTGCCTATTTGTCGGATCCTTCCGGGATGGCCGATATCACTCTGAAAACCTGCCAGGACGTGATGGACGCAACATCGGCCATGATGTTTGTCCGAGATGGTCAGGGCAGTTTCCGGCTGATCGGCACGCGGGCCACATCGCATGCTCCTGCTCAGTTGAAACCGGAGACAATCCCGGTTTTTGTTTCCGGTGAAACCGTGATCAGGAGAATCCCTCAGACAAACCGCGATACGATGGATCCGGTGCAGCGTTTGCTGCACGACATGAAATCGGAATTGCTGTGTGTCATGGAAGGCGAAGGTGGTGTGCATGGAGTAATCATCCTGGGACGTCGTCGATCCGGCGGTGCCTACACGGCAGAGGATATTGCATTTCTGCACGCGATCGCGCAGATGAGCGTCCTGGCTTTGCATAGTTCCCGTGCCAACCAGACAATGACGCTGCTGGATGCCGATTTGAAAATGAAGATGGATCGTATTGCCGAACAGCAGCGTCAAATGGCGGTGCTGCGGGCGGAACTGACTTCCCTTCAGCGGGACGCAGGACAGGCACCGGTGGTTGCGTCCGAACAGGATTTCGACAGCGAAGGAATTCGCGGCAGCAGTACGGCATTGATGAGTGTCCTGTCGCAGGTGAAGAAAGTGGCTCGCAGTCAGTCCACCGTGCTGATTCGGGGCGAAAGTGGTACAGGAAAGGAACTCCTTGCGCGTGTGATCCATCGCAACAGCGACCGCGCGACCGAAAACCTGGTCTGCGTCAACTGCGCAGCATTGTCATCTTCGTTGCTTGAGAGTGAGCTGTTCGGCCATGTGAAGGGCGCGTATACCGGTGCTCATATCGACAAAGCCGGACGCTTCCTTGCGGCTGACAAGGGAACGCTGTTTCTGGATGAGATCGGAGATATTTCCGCCGAGACGCAGGTCAAACTGCTCCGTGTACTGCAGGAACGCTGCTTCGAGGCCGTCGGCAGTGACAAAACCATTCACGTCGATGTCCGTGTGATTGCCGCCACGAATCGCAATCTGGAAGACATGATTGCACGCGGTCAGTTCCGAGCGGATCTGTTCTATCGTCTGAATGTTGTTGCTCTGACATTGCCGCCGCTCCGCGAACGTCCGGAAGATCTTGCCGAACTGGTGTTCTACTTCCTCAGCCGATCAGCTCAGAAGACAAAGAAGCAGATTCGGCAAATCGATCCGGACGCACTCGCCGCAATTGAAGCACACGCATGGCCTGGCAATATTCGGGAACTTGAAAACGTGATAGAACGCGCGGTGGTTCTGACCGACAGCGACATGATCACGATGGCCGATCTGCCTGATGAGTTTCAATCCGGGCACGAACGAAAAACACAACTTGCAAGACTCCCCGGCAGACAAGCCATCACTCTATCGTCCGCGTCAACCGTACGAAGTGTGTCGCGAAAAATCACGGACAATAGGGGGTTTTCAGCCAACGGCGGCGATGGTTCATCGACTGACTCGGAAGAACAGTTGCTGCGCGAAGCGCTGCGGATCGCCGCAGGAAATAAAGCTCTGGCCGCCCGTCGCCTGAATCTGCCACGCAGCACATTCTTCAGTAAGTGCCGCAAGTACGGAATCGGATAGTCCGACGCGAGCTGTTCAACGCGCCGACATCGCAGCAGCTTTCACTGCGGCGATGTTTTCCAACGAGCCAGCGAAATACTGATCCAACACAATGTCCGTTACGGGCGATCGTCAAAGATCGTGACGGACTCGGTCACGATCAGCGGTTCCTTCATCTGTTCGTACGTCAGCGACGCTCGGACGAGGGCATTGCGGGCTGGTCGTTCGCCCTGGAGTTTCAGTTCAAACGTCATCTTTTCACTCGGCTGAATCGCCTCCACAATCGCGTAGCGAACCGAGTTTCCCGTGCGTCGTGCCGGAACGGTGCGTGTTCCGGCTGCCTTGACGGTGATTTCTTCCGGGACGTCGATCACCATTTCGACGCTCCGAGCCACGGCCGTGCCGCGGTTCTCAATTGTGATCGTAAAACCGAAGGTCTCGCCAATCGCGACGGGTGCGTCCTGACGACTGATATCCGCCGTCATGTTCTCATAATCTTCAACGGTCACCACGGTATTCTCTGTGGCCTGCGATCGGAATCCGGCACTCTCCACAACTTCCACCACGGATTGTTGCTGGCCCGCCGTTTCCGCTTCCAGTTCGACTTCCAGTACAACCTGTTTGCCGGGAGTCAGTCGGGCAATGGCCCAGCGTACGCGACCGGTCTGCGGGTTATAATCGCCGCCGTTGTCGGCGGAGATAAACCTCATGCCTTCCGGAACCTCTTCGGTCACGATGGCGTTGGTCGCTTCGAAGTTCGTTTCATTGGAAATAATGTTCTGGAACTTTGCCGTCCGCCCCACAAATCGTCGTTCCGGTCCAAGCCGTTCAATGGTCAATTGAGAACCGATGATGTCCATTTCGGTGGCAGCCTTGTCCGCAGAAACTCCGGACATCGTCACCTCGGACACGGTTTTGATTCTGCCCGGTTCAGCCGCCACGACGGTCAGATCAATTTCTTCACGATCACCAGCCCGGAGGTTTTCGATTTCGTACTCCAGATCACCACCTTCGGAGTGCTTTAAGCCGGGCGGCAGGACGCTTCTCAGAATTACATTACTCGCGTCGCCAGAACCATTGTTGCTGATGACGTAGTGTAACTGCACTTCGTCACCAACTTTGACTTCATCCGGACCAGTCACTTCGAGCGTCAGCCTGGGAGCCGTGATGACAGTTGCCGACTTGACCTGCGCTTTGAACCGAACTGTAGCGATCCCGTCCAGAGTACCCTCACCGGTTGGGGTGATGCGCACCAGGATTTCCTGTTCGGCATGAGGAGCCAGCTCGGGAATGGTCCAACTGAGCTTGCCGCTGACACGGTCAAATTCAGCGGCTGGTTTAGAGTTTTCCAGCCTTGCACCGTTGCCAAGCTCATCGTCCACAATCACATCGTAAGCGGTCGATTCACCTTCATTGGAAACGACAATCGTATAGTCGTGCGATACGCCGACAGTGGCTGTGTCCGGTGCTTGTTTCTGAATACTCAACTGTGGTCGCATTGTTTCCGACATGTTGCGGTCAGCGGGATCTCCGGCCGCGTCAGAGCCGCTGCGATCCGGTGTCGAGCGTAATGGGCGGTCGCTGATCGCAGGCAAATTCGATGAATCGTCTAATTCATCACGACGGTCGGGCTGAGAATCGAACATCTTCTCATCACTCAGGCCAGGCGCTGAGTTTCGATCCGGATAACTCGGTTCGGGGAAATCGGTTTCTGCCGGGTCTCGTGGCGTTGAACGCGGCGGCGTTTCCGGGGTTGATCGCGGTGGTGTGCGTGGTGGTGTGCGAGGTGGTGTGCGAGGTGGTGTGCGAGGTTCGTCGAGCGCTGGGAGAGGATCCAGATCCAACGGCGGTGCCGGGTCAGGTCGAATGTCAGGACGTGACCCGCCGTTGCCTGCCGGGGGCATGGGGACAGGTTTGTCGTTTTCAAAGAATTGTGGATTCTCTTCAACCACTGCCGGCGATGGATTTCGATCAGACGGCAACGAGTTACCATTTGGGATCGCTGGATTTGTTGGCTCTGGTTCGGAGTCGAAGTTTGGCAAATCGCCTTCGAAGCCCGGCGTTTCCATGAGCGGCGCGTTCGTCGCTGGATTTCCGCGCGGAGTGGCAGGATCACCAGATCCTCCGATTTCAGGAACGGCTTCCGGCAAGAACAAATCCGGAACGTCTGAGTCAGTCTGCGATCCTGAAACTGCAGGATTGTTTGCCGCTGTGCGACCATCGCCGAAGGTTTGCGCTGACGCAGGTGTCACAGTCTTCGCTGGTGTCGGAGCGGCAACAGGAACAGGCTTTGATGTGCTCTCTTGAGTTTTGGCGTCCTTGCTGCCGTTGAAAAACTGCGTCGATGACGTAGCTGGGGGCATGCTCTCGCTGGTTGGAGCAGATTCGCCCGAAAAACTTGCAGGCTGAATCGCTGTTGATGTGTCTGTTTGCGGTTCAACGGCAACAGATGAGTCTACAAGTTTTTGGTCGTTGTCCGGGCCGAACGAACGATTGAACGGATTATCGTCGTCTGCCAGGCTGTCTTTCCGAACTGTGCGACTGACTGGCGACACACCCACAAAAGTCTGATCATCGGCCGGAGGGACAGGGGCACCGGTATCTTCCGGTGCGTTGGGTTCATTCAAGGCGAATTGCGGGTCATCCGTCGCTGCAGCACCGGCCAGCATGCGATCCAGGTCCGTGGTGGCATCCGGAATCACATCCGTGTCACCTGTCTGCGCAGTGCTGGAGGTCCCGGCAACCTCGGCATCCCCAGATGTGACCGGGGCCGTTCGCAGCCGACTCTGCACCTCCAGAACCATCAGGGTTCCGATGCCGATGATGCCTGCGACTGTCAGTAATTTCCACATAGAGCTTTGCATGGGAATCCCTTCCCGCGCCGGAAAAATCGTTCCTCAACTCCGCCTCCTGCGGAGAGATCACATGGCGCTTGAGCGGAAGAAGTAGCAGATTCCGCCGATCCGTGGAAGACGACTTTTTCAAGATGCGGAGAATGTTGGATGTGTCGAACTGATGTCTTTGTTTGTCGCGGCTGTGCAAACGGAGGGCTAATTCACCGGCTCGCCAAGTCCCATTTTCTGGTCGGTTTTTTCGTAGAGACTCATGGCCTCCGGCAGCAATTCGCGAAGGGCCGCAGAACGGCGCGCGTCGGCGGGATGCGTGGACATCCATTCCATTGGAGCGCCGCCGGTTTTGGAACCAGCAAATCGTTCCCAGAACACCGGTGCTTCAGACGGGTCGTAGCCAGCTTTGGCCATCAGCATGATGCCAATCTGATCAGCTTCCATTTCATGTTTGCGGCTGAACGGGAGAATGACACCATACTGCGCCCCTCCACCGTAGGCCGCCAGCACAATCTTCTGCTTCTGCTCGTCCTGTTTTTGCATGAAGTAACTTAAAGCCGACTTTCCTGCGTTTTTTGCGGTCTCGTATGTCATCCGCTCACCGCCATGCCGCGCGATCGCATGAGCGACCTCGTGCGACATCACGACGGCCAGTCCTGCTTCGTTTTCGCAAACAGGAAGAATGCCCGTATAGACCGCCACTTTGCCGCCCGGCAGGCAGAATGCGTTCTGCGTTTCCGATTCGATGACATTAAATTCCCAATCGAAGTCAGGACGATTTGCCACCGCGGCGATCCGCTGGCCGATCCGTCTGACAATTTCCGTGGCTTTTTCGTTTTTTGTGAGTGGTTCAGACTTGAGCACTTCCTGATAGGCGGTCAGTCCCATTGCGTTCTCGGATTGTTCCGAAGACAGCAGCACCTGCTTTCGATTCGTCATTGGAACCTGCTGACATCCCAGCATCACCAATGTGATGGACGAACCGCAGGACAGCAGCATCGCTGCAAACAAAGTCCAGCGGAGCCGCGACATCCGTGTCGTTGCGGGAGTAGTCATGGATCGGTTCCAGTCCAAAAAAGCGGCGGCTAGCGGCGTGTGGATTTAGTGATTCAAGTAGGGTGTGTGCAGCGTCAGCGGAACACACCAGCTTCTCTCTTTCCCAAAATGGTGCGTTGCGCTCCGCTTCACGCACCCTACGAATAAGAGCCAGGGCTGTCGCACTGTACCGCCATCGGGAAAATCGACTCAAGCCGGGTTTTCCGGGCTTTGCAGGGTTCTTCATCGAGCGGAATTGCAAAAATGGGCGTGTCCGGTGAACTCGCGGCAGTTTTTGAGGGTCGAATGAGGCCACTGCAGAGATTCGCCGCTGTGGCAGACTCTCAACTGCTTGAGAATCTCGCTACACTTGGGAATCGGTTGCCGATGGACAGGACAGCCGGAACGGATCGGTGAAAATTCGCAAACTCACGATGAGGAATCCATCACACGGCGCGTCTTGGATTTGGACTGGGTTTGCGAGTCAATCCAGTCCGGCAGTGCATAATCATCTCACTTATCAACTCAGCAATGGGCGTTTTTCATGGCTCGCAAAGTTTATGTCGCCGGAAAACTGGTTCCGGCGGACCAGGCAAGTGTCAGTGTCTTCGATCACGGTCTGTTGTATGGCGACGGCATCTTTGAGGGTATCCGGGTGTACGGCGGTCGCGTCTTTCTGCATCGCGAACACATCGATCGACTCTACGAGAGTGCGCTGGCGATCCGGCTTGAGATTCCGATCACTCATGCCGAGATGATTAAGGCCGTCGAAGACACCGTCAAGGCCAATGACATTCAGGACGGCTACGTGCGACTGGTTGTCACGCGAGGTGCCGGTTCACTGGGGCTGGATATTCGTCGCACCAGCAATCCGCAGGTGATCATTATCGCCGACACGATCTCGCTGTATCCGCCTGAGCTGTACGAAACCGGCATGAAACTGGTCACGGCTGCCACCATTCGTAACCATCCCGGTGCGCTCAGTCCGCGGATTAAGTCACTCAATTATCTTAACAACATCATGGCCAAGATTGAAGGCACTGATGCCGGAACAGTGGAGGCGTTGATGCTGAACCACAACGGCGAAGTCGCGGAATGCACGGGCGACAACATCTTCATCGTCAAGCAGGGTGTGCTGAAGACACCTCAACGCGATTCGGGAATTCTGGAAGGCATCACACGCAATGCGGTGATGAAACTGGCCGTCGAGGCGGGCGTGACCGTTCAGGAATGTGTCCTCACGCGACACGACATCTTCACTGCCGACGAGTGTTTCCTGACGGGTACCGCCGCAGAAGTGATTGCCGTCATTAGTCTGGACGGACGAAAGATTGGTGCGGGCACACCAGGGCCGGTCACAAAAGATTTATTGGATCGATTCCGAAAGCTGACGCAGACATAGCTTCTGGAAGATTCTGTTGCCCTGACGTAAAGCGGGACGAGTGAGTGCTCAGGCCGCGGATTGAATTCTGTCCGGCCAATTTTCGAAGTGATGAGAACAGCAAATGGCACGATCGCGAGATCTGTTTGACGATACCACGATGACCTTCGGAGAGCACCTGGAAGTACTCCGAGTGCATGTCTTTCGCGCGGTGCTGGGAATTATTATCGCGGTATCGATTACGCTGTTTTTCGGCGATCGCATCTTTTACGTCCTGCGGACTCCGGTGGAAAACGCCATGAAAGCCCGCGGCATCAAGAACATGACGATCGATGTGCCGAAGGAGAGTTTTTATTCGTACGTGAAGAGCCTGATTTTTGCAAAGGAAACGCCGCCAGAAAAACCAGTCATCAAAGACCCATTGACGCTGCGTCCAGACCAGTTGCGTATTGTCGTGCAAAAATCTGACTTGTTGAAGGCCGTGGGCCAGGTGGCTCCTGCCGGTGAGGGTGCTGATGATCCGGTGTCATTGCTCATTTCCGCGCCAGAATTTGAGCAGTTGCGGAAGGTCGTCGATGACAAGAGCAAACTCACGACGTTAAAAATGGAAGAGGGTTTCATGTCGTACATGAAAGTCTGCTTTTTTGCCGGGCTTCTGCTTGCATCCCCGTGGGTTTTCTATCAGCTGTGGCAGTTCATCGCGGCTGGTCTGTACCCTCACGAACGCAAGTACGTGCATGTGTATCTCCCCATGAGTATTCTGCTGTTCGTCGCAGGTGCGCTGGCTGGGTATTTTTATGCGTTTCCGCTGATGCTGGATTTCCTGATCAGCTTCAATGAATGGCTGGGAATCGATTTTACACCGCGATTGTCCGAATACATCAGTATGGCCATGTTGATGCCACTCATGTTCGGCGTGAGTTTTCAATTGCCAATGGTCATGGTCTTCCTGGAACGCATCGGTGTCTGCTCGGTAGAAGCCTATAAGAGGAATTGGCGCATTGCTGTGCTGGTCATTTCCATTGCGTCCATGGTCTTGACTGCAGCGCCGGATCCGTGGAGCATGATGCTGATGATGGTGCCGCTGCTGCTGCTGTACGTCCTGGGGATTTTCCTGTGCCGGTTCCGCATCGGCGGTCCCGCCAGCCCGATTCGCTGAATCACAACGACCGATCTGCAGTTTTCGTCCTGGGGCGATGCCCCAGGCTGACATAGCGCCGACCCGTTGGGCCTGAATTCACGCTGAAAACTCAGATTATCAACTGCAAATAGAATCCGGTAGAGTCAGGTGTTTTCGGTTCCGCGATGGCAAGTTTGTCATCATGCAAAATCATCTCCACTGGATCGCGGTCGGGCCGCAGGGATAGTCCCGGTTTGTCAATTATGCATGCCGACAGCTTTCAGTACGCGCCGTCAGGGGGTTACAATGAATTGCCTGGCGAGAATCCGTGTCTTTACATTTTTTCAAAAGGAGGCAACACATGAAGACTGTTGTATTGATCATGGCCATCGTCGTATCGGCGTTGATGATTACGTCCGGCATTAACCATGCGGCGACGACCCACACACCCGAAGACGCTGAACTGCGTGCGTTGCTGGAATCGCGTCGCGAGGTGCTCAAGTCACTTTCCGAAGTCATGAAGCAGCGTGCAGCAGCGGGGAGCGGCATTCTCAACGATGTCACTGACATCAATTCTGAACTGCTCGGTGTGGAACTGGAACTGGCCAGAACGAAGGACGAACGGGTTGCGTTGCTTGAGGCAGCACTCGCCTCTCAGGTGCTGATTGAACAGCGCGTGCAAAGTATGTTCAATTCGGGGGTATTGAATTTGAGCGACAATTTGGTTTCGCAGGCGAACCGGCTCAAGATCGAAGTCGAATTGCACAAATCAAAGACCAGTCCCTGACAAACGCCGTAGCCATTCCTCGTCCCCGAGCTCTGCCCGGGGGACGCACTGCCCCCGAGGCTCCGCCTCTTCTAACATGATGCCCGTTAACGCTTCGCATCTTTCCCCCGGAACCACCGCCATACCACGTTCTCGCTACCGATTCGGACCAGACAAATACCCGTACTTCATGACAAACACCGTTGTGGCATGGCTACCCGTATTCTGTCTTCAGGCCCAACGGGCTGGTCCTATGTCGTCCTGGGGCGATGCCCCAGGCTGACATAGCGCCGACCCGTTGGGCCTGAATTCACGCTGAAAACTCAGATTGTCAACTGCAAATAGAATCCGGTAGAGTCAGGTGTTTTCGGTTCCACGATGGCAAGCTGGAAGCTTACCCCACGTAGAAATCCAGACTCAATCAACAGCCCGACTTCGCGAAAGTCATCCTCGACAGCTTGCAGTTTCTTCAACACGAACGCGAGATTGAAATTCTCTCATTTGTCATCATGGAAAATCATCTCCAGTGAATCTCGGTCGGGCTGCAACTTGCCAAACGTGTGGCTGAGTTCAATTCGTTTACGGCCTCAACAACTGTTTGTGGACATAAAACTCATACCCAACTCCGGCTTTACGAACTCGGAAATGCGTCTTGCGGATTTCGTCCGGCGTATGACCACCGAATTCCTGTTCGATTTTGGTCATGAGAGTTTCTGTTTCGGAAGCGTAGAAGTGCATGATCACAGCGTTCGATGCATCGATTCTGGATTTCTGAAACAGCTCGACATCCGCCTGACGCCGTTCGCTACTCCTTGCTGTCCAGTGCATGAACAGCCGCTGCTCGATATGACCGGAATCTTCACGGATCTCGCGCGTGTCTGGTAATTCTGAACCCAACTTGCTGAGGTACACAAGACGTCCTTCCGCCGGAAACATGGCACCCAATTCGATGTCCAGGGAATCCAGTTGTGCCGCGTAGATTTTCAGATCACCCTCGTCGGCAAATTCCACAATCCAGCGACGTTCACGTTCCGAGCCTCTGCGATCCGGATTCTCCGGCGAACCAATTGGAGAATTCCCGGTTCCTTCGGCGCTGCCGGGACGTACCGACGTGGTTAACGCCGAAAACTCGTGGGGCGCGACAATTGTTGCCGCAGCCACGGAGCCTTCAACTACTTGTTCGACCACTTCCTCCAGTTGTGTGACGTCTGATTCTTCATTGGCGAGCGATGGATCGAGCAGCGTGTCGTCCGGTGACTCTACGTGCGTCGATGTATTCGGGTCTCCATTCTGAAGACCACCGTTGATTGTATGAAACGACGGACCCGGTGTCGTTTCATCCGTCGGCGCGAGGTTCGAGAAACTGAGGCAGATCATTACGATCAGAGTCATCGCCGCGAACATCGCGGCAGTCGCGAGTGCCGAAACGGTAATGTCATACTTTGTCAGTCCCAGATGTGGTGACTCTGCACTTTCTGTCCAGGCACCGGGATTCGCAATGTTCGACATCGAACCATCCTTACAGAACGCTGGGAGAGCCGTTGACCTGACCGCCGTTGGCATGACCGTTGTTGTGGGTTTCATGCGACTTCAAATTCGCTATTCAACTCCGCAATGTCCCTGCCGGTTGCCTAAGCATAAAGGACATCAGGACAGAAATCAACGCCGTTAGGCCAGACCAATGTACCCGCCTCCTGGTCAACTGAGACCAGTGCAAAAAAAAAAGTGCTGCCGAATGGCTGGAAGACGCCACCCCTTCCGGAAACTCGCTCCCGAAAATCAAGTCTGGCAACGACGCCGTCAGAGAAGCGGATTTCAAGTTCGAAGTCAACTAAATGGCGAACGGCTACGACTCGTGGAAACATGTGGTCTTCTCTCTATTCAAGAGGGTTGATTCTTTGAGGAGTGTCATCATTGTGCAGTCGGTCCCAGTTATCAGTATCCCTCAAAGTGCCGTCTTATTCGGTTCACCGGCGATTTCCTGGACAAATCGCGGCACGGCGTAGCCAGGCAGTCGAGCGGCCAGTTGCTGAATCAGGGACTGGCCAAGTTCGCGTTTCGCTTCGAAGTGGGCGGTCCCGGAGACGCGATCCAACTGATGCAGATAATACGGCAGCACTCCCAGATTGACCAGTCGGCGACACAACGTTTCCAGGGCGTCGAGATTGTCGTTTATGCCCGCCAGCAACACGGCTTGATTCAACACGGGGATTCCATTTCGCACGAGCGTCCGCAGTGCCTGAACGCAATCGCCCACAAGCTCATTGCCGTGATTCGCATGAACGACCATGATCGGTTGTGCCCGAAATCCGGTCAGCAAGGCGATCAGCTCTGACGTCACACGCGACGGCAGCACGATCGGCAGCCGCGTGTGAAATCGAATGCGTTCCACATGCGGAATCTGATCGATTGCGGAACACAGAACCTTGAGCCGAGCGTCGTTCAGCATCAGCG
>JAYTAK010001052.1:0-6627 GCA_043737515.1 Candidatus Kuenenia sp.
GCACCGGGACGGCCATCCCGGTGCAGCTTTCTTCTGTGAAGAAGACGCTGTGGTCACGGACTTGTCAAGCATCGTCGCTAAAGATATTAGGTCTCTTTCTTTGGTCTTTGGGGTAAAAACTGAATCCCATCGGCATCCTTCCCGAATGCCGATAGTCTACGCGGATGCCAAATTCTCACCAAGATCAGTCGCAGAACGACTAAACTGTTTTCCCCTTTTGTTTTCCTTCAATCGAAACATTACTTCGATCAGGCGACGTTGTTTTCAGAAGGCCGACTCAAACCTGCCTGGTTCTATCCCGAAGACGTGCTGGCGCACGCTGTGCGGTCCTGCCATCCAGGGGACTGAAACGTTCAAAGGGTCTGACGGCTGTCAATCAGATCCGGTGGTTGTTTCAGGGTAATGTGTCGGGATCCTGGCCATTTTTCCAGCGGTCGCTAAGTCTAAATTGCGGCATTGCGGTCTGTCATACAGTGTCTACAATTGAGTTCGTTGAGGAAAAACAATGGCTCATCCGAATAAGCACATTCGCGAAGCAATTGAATTCGCCGAGTCGCAGGGGTGGCGGTTTCAAAAGTCCGGACCTCGAGCCCATGTGTATGGGCAGCTGTTTTGTCCGAACGACTGCGGATGCATTAAGCGAGTCTTCAGCACTCCGCGCAACCCGCAACAGCATGCGAACTGGATCATTCGGGAAGTGAAGAAGTGTCCGCGATCATAGAAAGAGTACGGTGTGGTATGCGGTGTTTTTCATTTGAAGTCATCGTGAACGAGGAAATCAGCCAGGAGCTGACTGAGGCGTTGTTTGAGGCGGGATGCGACGATGCCGGCGTTGGGTGCTCCGGCGGTGTGTGGTCCGTGCATTTCGACCGCGAGGCCGGTTCACTGGTGCAGGCCTTTCGATCTGCCGCCCAGCAAATCCGAAGTGTGGGACTGACGATCCGACGGATGTCGATCGAGGAAGCTGATTTGGAAGCGGCTGTCCAGGAAACGGCCTGATTGCACTGCCCTCAAAGCCAAAGCTGGGCGGCCAGGAACAGGCAGGCAGTGATGAATGCGCCAAGCAGCGTTCGACCGGCGTCGAACAGGCGCACAGAATCGTCGTGCAGCAATGCCCAACGAGACCGATCTGGAGACGGGTCAGAAGTTGAATGTTGGGCGATCATAGTGTCAGCCAGGCACGGATGAGTGATTCAACAGGTGGCCGAATTTGCGGCGTTTACCGATTTTGCCGTTCTGCGCCGCTCAGTGCTACTCCGCCGCCGCAGTTTCCTTCAGGAAGCTTAAAAAAACACAAACACAGCATTCCGCCGGATTCTGCGACGAGAATGACGCTGAATTCGCGTTATGATGCCGGGACGGTGGGCGCAGTAGTTGAAACGGACAATGACCAACGATGACGGAAGGCAGCACATTTCAGCAGGATCAGCTTGGTGCGGTATCGCCGTCACCGGGTGAACCACAATCCGCGCCCTCCCAGGCCGCGCCGCAGAAATCGGTCCTGCAGAAGGTTGAACAACGCGGCACGCAAAGACGACGACGCAAGCCGCCCGCATGGGCGATCAATGTCGCGCACTCATTCATCGCGGCAAAAAGCTTCCTCCGCGAGAAACTGCCGAACTCGATCCTGCGCCGCAAGCGTGAACTCATTACGGCGGTTGTGAGCTTTCTTATTCATCTGGTCGGTGCGTTCCTGCTCACTTTGTGGTTACTGCCGCAGGAATCACGGGACAGCATGTTTGCGATTATCAGTGGTCAGGTCGAAGTCGAAGACATTGTGCTCGAGGAGCCGCTGGAAGTTGTCGATATCGTGCAGCCGGACAAGATCACGGACCTGAATCTCGACAGCACCATGAAGCAGATGGTGTCTGAACTGGACAAAGGCACGAATCGTGACCAGTTTGATTCGCCGCAGGATACGGAGTTACGTATGCCGCTCGACGATCTCGTTGAACTGGGCGACATTGCCGTACTGAAGGGCGACTTCGGCGGTCGTTCCGATGCCGGGCGGCGGGCGGCGGTTAAGAAATACGGCGGGACGGTGGAGAGCGAAAAATCCGTCAACCTGGGACTCACATGGCTCCAGAAGATTCAGCGTGAAGATGGTTCGTGGAGTTTTGGTGATGTCGGTGACGCCGGATCGCCGGGCAGTATGCAGACGACGGATGTGGGTGCAACGTCGCTGGCTCTGTTGTGCATGCTGGGTGGTGGCCACACGCATGAAACACCGGGGCCGTACAAGGATACCGTCACAAAGGGGCTGGCGTGGTTGATGCAGAGCGGCATTCGCTCAGGCGCTGGTGCCGACATGCGAGGCGCGCATCAGGGCAATTCTGGAATGTATGTGCAAGGTCTGGCTACGATCTGTCTCTGTGAAGCTTCGGCTCTGGAACCCAAGGATCGGACGATACGACATATCGCGCTCGAAGCCGTGCGATTCATTGAAAAATCTCAAGGCAGCGACGGCGGTTGGCGCTATCAGCCGCGTGACGTCCCGGGAGATACGTCGGTGGTTGGCTGGCAGGTGATGGCGCTTCAAAGTGCGAAGGCCGGGGGCATTTCGGTCAGCCCGAGTACGTTCAGCGACGCGAAAAAGTTTCTGAACTTTGTGCAGGCTGAAGACGGAGTGTATTACGGCTACACGGGTCCCGAAAAAGGACGTGCCACCACAACGGCTGTCGGCCTGCTGTGCCGCATGTATATGGGCTGGAAACGGGAAAAACCGCAGCTCAAACAGGGTGTCGAGTTTCTGGCGAGCCGTGGGCCCAGCAAGGAAGACATCTACTTCAACTACTATGCGACGCAGGTCCTGCATCATTGGGACGGCGAGTTATGGGACAAATGGAACGAGCAGATGCGTGAACAGCTTGTGGGGACTCAGATCAAGGAAGGCCCCGGAGCCGGAAGCTGGGATGTCACTGATCCACACCGCAACGCCGGCGGACGCATTTACCAGACAGCGCTCAGTTTGCTGACCCTGGAAGTCTACTACCGCCATCTGCCGATTTATCGCCGCTTCGACGCTGACGAGGCGAAGTCGAAGGAATCTGTGTCGGTTGCAAAACCGTGATGACGGATCCTGCATTTCATTCATGACGGAAAGAGAACAGGATCACGTTTTCCATGAACACACCCCCGCATCATGCAGCTTCTCTGGTCCTTGGCATTGACGGCGGTGGCACGAAGACCGTTGCCTGGCTGGCGGAGTGTGGTGACAGTTCGCATCGAAACAATGGCGTTGTCCTGGGAAAGGGTTCGGCTGGACCTTCGAATCAGCGGGCGGTCGGGCCGGTGATGGCGCTGCACAATCTCGATGCAGCCATTGAAGCCGCATTCGCTGACGCCGGTATGCCGCGGACGACCGTGGCGGCGGCTTGCCTGGGGCTGGCCGGGGCGGATCGGGATTCGGATCGAAAAGTCATTGAAGACTGGGCAAGATTTGCAAGAGTTGCAGCAGCCGTTGAGGTCGTCAATGATGCGGTTCCGTTGCTGCATGTGGATCACGGAGATGGATGTGGCGTGGCGCTGATCGCGGGTACAGGGTCACTTGCCTGGGGCTGTAATGCCAGTGGTCAGACAGCCCGCAGCGGAGGTTGGGGATACCTGTTCAGCGATGAAGGCAGTGCGTTCAGTATTGGACGGGCCGTGTTGAATGCCGTCTCACGGGCCGTCGATGGCCGCGGCGAACAGTCCTGTCTCGTGGCTGACGTGATCGAACACCTTAAGCTATCGTCACCGCAGGAGATCGTCACCGCCGTCTATTCGCATGAAGTGCCTCGCGCGGTCGTCGCGAATATGGCAGCGCTGGGATTCGCCGCTTCCTCGCAGCGGGACAGCGTGGCTTTGGGAATCCTCAAACAGGCGGCGGCAGAACTGACGGCAATGGCGGTGGTGACGGCACGGCGGCTGGAGCTGCAATCAATGCTATCTCTTGCGTTGACCGGTTCCGTGCTGATTCAGAACCCTGAATTTCGGCAGCAGGTGATTGCCGGAATCGAGGCCTCCGATGTGAACCTGCTACAGACAACGGTGGTCGAAGACTCAGTTGCCGGTGCGGTGAACATCGCACGTCGGCTGGCCGGTGCTGCATTTCCGTTGCGGGTTGTGAACGGAGTCTGAAGGCAGTGTGGGCTGGGCTTTCAACCTGGCATCGATTGAGGAGAATTGCTTGTTTTTGAACAGCAATGACAAGCTGGAAGCTTATCCCACGTTGAAATCGACAGACGACGAGAGTTGACGTTCACCTGACTTTGACGAGCGACCAACCGGTCCAAATTCCGGAAATTCCGGCCTTTTTCTGTGTGATAACGGGTCCAGTAACGAAGAATTTGCAGTGAATTCAAAAAGGACGTCTTCGTGGAAGGCATCGGTCTGGGTATCATCCCACCGCTACTCGATCTCATTTTCCCGGATTCCAGCCGCGTCAATCCTCGACGTACTCCGTGGTGACAATTTCTGCACGCGATCGAGCCCCCAGGGTGTTTTTCATGTCTGCCGTTGTTTCTCTTCCCGTGGTCGATGATCAGGGTGTTCTGCGTCGTACTGACATTCGCAATATTGCCATCATTGCACACGTTGACCATGGTAAAACGTCGCTCGTTGACTGCCTCATCCGTCAAAGCGGCATGTTCCGCGAAAACCAGAAGATGGGCACCTGCATTCTGGATTCAAACGACCTGGAGCGTGAGCGCGGCATCACGATTCTGGCCAAAAACATCGCCATGATGTGGAACGACGTCCGCATCAATATCATCGACACACCAGGGCACGCCGACTTTGGTGGCGAAGTGGAGCGCGTTCTGAAGATGGCTGACGGAGCGCTGCTGGTCGTGGACGCCTTCGAAGGGCCTCGTCCGCAAACTCGATTCGTGCTGCAGAAAGCTCTGCAGTGCGGACTGTCGCTGATGGTCGTCATCAACAAGATTGACCGCCCGGACTGCCGACCGGACGAAGTTCTGTCGCAGACCTTTGACCTGCTCGTCGAACTTGGCGCAGACGACCGGACGCTCGACTTTCCGTATATCTTCACCAGTGCTCGCGAAGGCTATGCGACGCATGATCCGAACCAGAAGGGCGGTGACGTGCGTCCTCTGCTGGAACTGGTGCTGGAAAAAATCCCTGGCCCGATTGTGCGTCCGGACGATTCGCTGCAGTTGATGGTCACGTCGCTGGAATGGTCGCGCTACGTGGGCCGAGTGGCGACGGGACGAATTGCTGCCGGACGAATTCGAACGGGTCAGCAGGTCGCGTTAATGCGTGCGGATGGTTCCAAGAAACTTGCAAAAGTCGATCAGATCCAGTTGTACGACAACCTGGGACGATCGGATGCCGAAGAGGCCTGTGCGGGCGATATCGTGGCTGTGATCGGTCTGCCGGATCCTGAAATCGGCGACACGATCGCTGACCCGCTGACCCCGGTGGCTCTGGAACGCATCGCCGTCGATGAACCGACGCTGTCGATGAAGTTTACGATTAACAGTTCACCGCTGGCGGGCCAGCACGGGAAGTTCGTCACCAGCCGTAATCTGCGCGATCGGCTGTATCGCGAACTCAAGTCGAATGTGGCGCTGCGCGTCGAAGAGACGGACGACAAAGAAGCGTTCACAGTGTCCGGTCGCGGCGTGCTGCATCTGGCGGTCCTCGTCGAAACCATGCGTCGCGAAGGGTTTGAGCTGTCCGTCGGCAAGCCGGAAGTCATCGTTCGCGAAATCAACGGCAAGAAGTGTGAACCGTACGAACTGCTGGAAGTCGATGTGCCAAGTGCGGACGTTGGTCCGGTGATGGAACTCGTCGGATCGCGACGCGGTCAGGCCAAAACCATGACCACGACCTCCACCGGGATGACGCATCTGGAATTCAGTATTCCGGCACGCGGCCTGATCGGGATGCGTACGAAAATGCTCAACGCGACCCGTGGTGAAGCCATCATGCATCACCGCTTTGAGGATTACCGGGCGATTGAAGGTGAGATCCCTCATCGCCAGAACGGTGTGCTCATTTCGCAGGACAGCGGCCGCACGGTGACGTATGCGTTGTTCAAACTTCAGGACCGGTCCGAACTGTTCTGCCATGGCGGCGAGGACGTGTACGAAGGCATGATCGTCGGCGAAAACGCGCGGGACAACGACATGGTGGTGAATCCGATCCGCGAAAAGAAGCTGACCAACAATCGCTCGACCGGTGCGGAAGAAGCTGTCGTGCTTCGTCCGAAACGCGAGCTGACACTGGAGTCAGCTCTCGAATACATCGAATGGGACGAGTACGTGGAAGTGACGCCTCAGATCATTCGGCTGCGAAAAGTGCTGCTGAAGGAAAACGAACGCAAGCGCCAGCATCGCGGCAAGATGTAATCCATGACGATCGATCAAGTGACTTTCGTTTAACCGCGTGGGCAACGACCCGCGCTTCGTATTTCGTATTTCGTATTTCAAATACGAAATCTCAAATCGAACAATCGCGGCCCGTTGGGCTCGCCGTCAAACGAACTAATGCCAACCGCATTCGGAATGCGACGGATGTGAGGTACGACCGCGATTCGATCAACGGTTACGGATTTTCTGACCCTTTTCAGTATCGGTTTTTGATTTCACAATGAGCAACTCTTATCCCAAGCGCGCCCTTGTGAGC
>JAYTAK010001053.1:0-2905 GCA_043737515.1 Candidatus Kuenenia sp.
TGGCTTCTCGATGGTGATGGTCGGCAACTTTTTCTGGAAGCAGCAGTTCCTTGCGATTCCATTCAATCGCCGCATGCTGTTGTTGCCTCATTGCCTGAAACACGCCGCAGGTTGCCCGGCCTAATACACACAGTTTGGTCTGGACTGCGAACGCTGCGGAGCATGCTCGATTGCCGACTATAAAGTCCGCGCCGAACAACTGGGCTACAAGGTGCTTGTGGCGGAAGGCTCGCCGGTGGTTCTGAAGATCATCGTCTCCGGCTACATCGACGGAATTCTTGGTGTTGCCTGTCTGAACGTACTCGAAAAAGCCATCGACAAGGTCCTGATCGCAGGCGTGCCTTCGTACGCCGTGCCGCTACATTCGGGCGATTGTCTGAATACAACGCTCGACGATATCTGGGTCTGGGATGTGCTCGACAAGTACGAACCCATGCCGGAAAAACCGACGACGAGCTATGTGCCGCTCATGCGGGCCTCCGCGAAGATGTTCGAGTCTGACTTCGATCGCCTCCTGCCACGCATCCGCACGAAGGAAGAATCGCGACGCGAGTCGCCCGTCGCGTTCACCGAGAACGTCGCTTACGACTGGCTCAGCAAAGGCGGTAAGCGCTTTCGCCCGTTTATTACGTTGGCAACCTGGCATGCTGCGTCGGGCAGGATCTCGTTGAACATCGGCGACGAAACGCCGGAGATTCCTGATGGTGTCGCGCGAGTCGCGATGGCGATTGAAGCATTTCACAAAGCGTCGCTGGTCCATGATGATATTCAGGACGACGATCAGTATCGATATGGCCGCGAAACTTTGCATCGTCAGCACGGGGCCAGTCATGCGATCAACATCGGTGACTATCTGATCGGGCTGGGTTATCGGTTGATCCATGCGGCTCGGGATTTAAGTCCTGAGATTGCCATGGATGTGCTCAACAGCATGTCCACTGCTCACATACGGCTGTGCGACGGTCAGGGCGCGGAAATGGCGTTTCAGAAGTCACCGGACTGGAACCTGACGCCGCTGGATGCGTTGCAGATCTATTCACTGAAGACATCGCCTGCGTTTGAAGCGGCTCTGTACGCTGGCTTGCGAATGGCCAATCATCCGCTGGCACAGACGGAACTTGTGGCGCAGTTCTGTCGTCATGTGGGAGTCGCGTTTCAGGTTCTGAACGATCTGAAAGACTGGACGGGCGACACGGACAACAAACTGGTGGCCGGTCAGGATGCCCTCGCACTGCGTCCGACCGTGCTGCTGGCTTTGGCATTGAAGGATGCAAATGAGCAGCAAAAGATCGAGCTGAAGGAAATCCTCGCCGAGACGTCAAATGGGTCGTTGAATCACAGACGGATCGCCCGGTTGCGGGAAATTTTCCGCGCGTGTGACGTTTTCGAAAAGGCCGAGTTCTTTGTAGAGCGGTCCCGGGAAAAGGCCGAGGCACTGGTCGCCGACGTGGAAGGCGAACAGATCCGGGATCTGCTGCAGTTCTTTATCGAAACGGTGCTGGCGCGAGAACTGCCTCCAACGCCGCTCGAAGAAATGGGCACCGTCGTTGTGCCACTCGGCAGCCGCTCGCTGTCACCAGCGCTGCCGATGGTTTCAGCGCCGGTGGAATTGAGGATTCCGGAATTGAGCGCGAGATAGTCGCGGGCGTAAGGATCGGCGCAATAATAACTGTCGGATTTAAGCAGTGGTGCAAAAAGTTGTTTGACATAACTCGTTTAACGACAAGCCGCAGGCGACCGCGTGCGCCATCGACGCCTTTGGCTTGTCGTTAAACAAAAACTTCGTCAGCGTGTACGCCTCATCATGCAACCTACGGCAGCAACCACAGATAAACACAAATTCACACAGATATAAGTCAACTTTCAATCTGTGTTCATCTGCGTCCATCTGTGGTTCAAACGGTGATTCTTGATATGACGTGAACGGTTACAAGTATTTCTGACTCCCTGCGTAACAAGGAGGCATCAGTGGATGCAATCAATCACGGAACATTTTCCCGGTGCCTCGGGCGCGGGAGTGTGAACAAGCGGAATCGCAATTTATGGCAAGAAGATTACGGGTGGGAAAATTAAACAGCTCCAATGCGACTCATCTTCTTACCTCGTAATTTTCTTGCCTAAATAACACCAGACTGCTATTTTTATCCCAGCCCTAAAGCCGACACTCCAGTGTACACAAGTTTGGGCCTTTGTTTCCTATGCGAACTTTCATCAAAGTTGTGATCATTCTCGCAGTGCTTGGAGCATTGGGCTATTTTGGAACTGTTGCGGGTCTGGCATGGCTGGCAGAACGCAACAAGCCGCGATTCCGGGTGGCCAGCGTGGAACGCGGCGACCTGCGAATCACGGTCAATGCCGCCGGTCAGTTGGAACCGACACTGTCTGTGAAAATCGGCAGTTTCGTTTCCGGTCCGATCCTGGAATTGCTCGCGGACCACAATGATGAAGTCAAAGCTGATCAGTTGCTGGCAAGGATCGACCCTCGAATTTACATTGCTTCCGTACAACGCGACGAAGCCGCGTTGGGAGCCCGCCTAGGGGACGTCGCCCGGGTGCAGGCCGAGTTGCAGCGGGCTCGTAACGATGAAAAACGCTCCGCCGCGCTGAAGGCCGAGAACGAAGACTTTATTTCTCAGGCGGAACTCGATCAGTTCCGTTTCGCCCGGATGTCGCTGGAAGCGCAACTGATCATTGCCGATTCCTCAGTGAAGCAGGCTCAGGCGACTCTGGAGAACTCAAACGCCAATCTGGGCTACACGGAGATCAAGTCGCCGGTGGATGGAACCGTCATCGAACGCAAGATCGAACAGGGGCAAACTCTCGCCTCGCAGTTTCAGGCACCGGAATTGTTCGTGATTGCCCCGCGCATGCGGGAAGAAATGCTCATCCGGGCGTTGATTGACGA
>JAYTAK010001054.1:0-2904 GCA_043737515.1 Candidatus Kuenenia sp.
GGTTCGTAGTCCCGCCTTCAGGCGGAATCGCGGCTTTAGTGGCCAGCAAATTCCGGCTGAAGCCGGGACTACGAACGAATTGCAATTCTAAACCAAGCACCATTGGAGGCCGGACGGCGGTTCACGCAGGTGCCATGCACTGCTGTGATGCAGCCTCTGTGTGATTGCACGACCACAGAATCAGATCGTCTGTCTTCGTGATCACGACGAATGCTTCATCATTCCGGCGACTGACCAATGTCTATCCCTCGCGCGGTTGGAATTGATGCATTCCTTTGGCGAGCGGGGAATGTCAAGCCCCTGATTGACCGCGTGGACACCGTAGAAATCAGGGGACTCACGTCCCCCGCTCGCCGAACTACGGCGCATTGCGCACCGCGTGAAGAATAACTCGGCGCGGTAACTTGGGGGACATCGTCAGTTTTCCGAAGAATTTCGCCCGCCTGCGGCGGGTGGTAAAGCAGTAAGGGGGACAGGATTTAAGGTCCTCGCAACACGGAAACCAATGCCGCCGTTACGGTAAGTCGGAAGGTTGTTGCGGCGGATGGCAGAGCGAGCGAGCGACGACGCATCGACGAACGAGCCGACACGCAAAACACGGTTCGTATCTTTGTCGTTGTATTTTTCCCAGCACCACTCCCACACGTTCCCATGAACATCGTGCAGGCCCCACGCATTCGGCAGCTTCTCACCACACCAAGCAGCCAGCTTCGAGGGATACATCTGGCAATAATCCACCAGCAACGTTTCGTCATCACCACTTGAAAACTCTGTCGATGTCCCGGCGCGACACGCATATTCCCATTCCGAATCATGCAACAGGCGATAGCCGGTAGTGCCGGGAACCATTTGCCATGCGTCATACTCGGTTTCATCGTAACCGCCCTTTTCCTTTTTGCCTGTCCGCTCGTAACACGGTGTCAACCCCTCACGCTGGCTCAGCCAGTTGCAGTACATCACCGCGTCGTACCAACCGACGTTTTGGGCGGGATGGTCGATTGTGGGACTGTAGTCTGCATCAACACCCTCCCAGTCCGCTGGCTTTTCAGTGGCGGCATAGTTGGCGTCGTTCATGAACTCCTCGAACTGTCCTCGTGTGACTTCTCGATCACCAACCCAAAACGGCTGCGTGATTTCAACGACTCGATCGACTTCTTCAGCGTTACTTTCCGCCAATTGGTGAAAAGTTCCCGAGGCTATCTGCAGCATCGTCATGCCGGCTGTGTTAACAAACCAGGTTCGCTCAGGAAGCAATTTTTCCTGATCGGGAACTTCCGGGGTTGGCATCGCCCAATGACGCAACAACCAGCCTGCGGCACTGTGGGTTGAAGTATCGCCGTGGTCCACGAACCACTGTGAGGCGACCAGCTTCCAGGATTCTTTGTCGGCGTCGATGACCTTCTCAACCGGGATCTGGCCGACAGCAAGACAGATGCCGGATCGTAATGCCGGGCTGTCGCTGTTCTTCACGGCGGCGAGCACCGCGTTCAGGTCATTGTCCCATCGTCGAAACTCATCAATGAATAGCGTCCGCTGTTCCGGGTCTGGCCGGTTTTCAAACGTACAGACATCAAGGGCAAGTTCCGTGTCACCGAAACCGAGTGCTGCCGTCGCCAGCTTTGCCTTGCGATGCCAGAGGGATTTGTCCGTACACTTTCGAGCCTCGGCTTTCAAAGCGGCAAGGGTGGCCGCGGGATTCGTCTGCAACGCTGTGACGTAGTTGCGTGTGTCAGCCTCGGCAATATCGTCGATCCGGGACACAAGATAATCGGCGTCGAGTTCTCCGTAACCGGCCAGGGCAAATGCCAGCGACAGTTTGTGATGAGCATTTGTGGTCGAGGCGAAACGAGTTCGAAGTTCCGGAACCACCAGATGCTTCGGCAAAGTCCGAAGCTCTTCCAGGTTGAACGGAACACTCGGGCCAAGATTATTCTGCATGGCATCCACGGTCGTTTGCGTCTGCTGCCGGAGGTTCGTTTCCCGTTCCGCCGAGACCCATTGCGGAATTCCCACGCCGATGATCAGCACCGTCAGCAACAGCCCGCCCCACATTGTTCCATGGACCCGAGCCGCTTTTCGCATCATGACTCGCTGTGTGTCCGTCCAGCGTTTGGAGTCCGTCAACACGCGGATGCTGAGCCATTCGGTGACGGTCGGCAGTTGCTTATTCTCCTGCTTCGCATTCCAGGTCGCGGACCGTTCTTCCAGTTTTAGTTCTGCTCGGCCTGTGCGGGTTTCCCGCTGCTTGCGTGTGAGCCAGTCGCGGAGGGAGGGGACGAGGTAGTCGTGGGTGAGTTGAAAGTAACGGAAGGAGCTACACGGAGGGCTGACGTCCAGCCGCTCGCCTTCATCCTTCATCCTTCCGCCTTCATCCTTTCCCTCCGGGTCGGTCGGGGTGATGAGGCGGATTTCGCTGTCCAGTATTCGGATGAGGTCGTCGAAGTCTTTGGGACGGTTGGCATAGCCGGATGCTGCCAGCAGTTCGTCACGGGATTTCATTTCGCCCTTGATGTCGATGCCGGACTTGGGCAGCAGGGCTTTGAGGACAGCACGGGCGGCAGTTTGGCGAAGCCGATGCTTGGGATGTGCAGTCTGCGTGCTGAACGTCTCCTCCAGAAACGTGACGCCCACTCCTGTCGTGCCGCCGACTTCTTTCAGCACAGCCGGTGTCCAGTCCTTGCCTTTCATCATCTCCGCGAACAGGGCGAGACGCACGCAGATGACTTTTCCGTCTTCCGCCAGACCGCCGACCGATTGTTTTAGAAAGTCTTTCTGGCCATTCGTTGTGTCGCTGATCTTCTCGGGAAGCTTTCCATAGGCTCGACCAAACGCGGCCAACACTTTCCTTGCATGATCGAGATCAAATAAGTCCGCCAATGCCGTGTTCTGGCCTTGAAGTAACTC
>JAYTAK010001055.1:0-2901 GCA_043737515.1 Candidatus Kuenenia sp.
CCGGCGCAGAAATAACTGTCGTGGCCGACGCTGCCAGCGTCGGTTTGGATGCTGGCAGCATCCGCCACGACGGGACACTTATTGGTGCGCCAGTCCTTATAGCGCAAATTCGCCTGGAATGTCAGACAAACTTCGCTCCATCGAAACTCCTCATCGCCAGTGACAACATCAAGTCCCGATGATTGTGAGGTGTCTGGTGCCGCATGAAAATCCTTATGCTCCGCCGCAGGCTTCAACGCTGAACGATTTTCCTGCAGCGATGCGTTCTCATTGGAATCGCATGCTGCTCATGCTGCCGTTTTCGATCGTTGCGGCAATCGCTGGCGGAGCGATGAATCGGGACCCCGGAATACTTCTGACCAGCCCGATGATTCATCCCTTAGCACCGTCGGGACTGGTCTTTGGCCTGTGCGCTGCGTTGGCGGGTGGACTGGTTTTCTCGACGCGCAGAGTCTGGATCACTCCACTCATCCCCTTCGTTGCGATGGCGGCTTTCCATATCACCGCACATTTGATGGGTCTGGCCGACCTGCGTCTGCGCAACGGAGGCAGTGCGGCGGTATTTGTTGTTGAACTGAGTTGCGATAGTCTGGTTGGGATGTCATTGATCGCCGTCACGTTTGTTCTCGCGCGGATGCTCACGATCTACGGAGCTCTGCGGTGGGCCGTGATGGGGACATGTCTCGGAGCGCTGTGTGTCGTGGTTGTGAACGGCCTGTCGATGGTGGCTACGCTGTCCTCTCTTCTCTACTGGACTATGTTCTGCTGGCAATTTCTGATGATGCAGTATCTGGCGTGGCTGAGCATTGCGCGACAGCCGAACGTCTGATTGCGGTTGTTACTCTGTCACATGGGTGGCCGGGGTTGCAGGGTGCCAGCCTGAAACGCCGGGGCTTCCTTCGCTTCGCTCAGTCCAGCCCCGGCCACCCGCGGCATTAATGCAAGAGTGACAAAGCATTCATGGCACGGATGGGCGGGGCAAATCGAAGCGATCGGTCGTGCGGCAGTAAGTTGCTCCGCCGAGGCGACCGATCAAGTCCAATAGTCCGGGATCGGCCCAGCCAGCGTCGTCCAATACAGCGTCATCCAGATGCAGATGCACAATCTTTCCCACCACCATGTTGGCTCCGCCGGGGCCGGGGGCCAGAGCCAGATGGTGCAGCAGCGTGCATTCCAGACTCACAGGCGATGCCTGCACGCGGGGCGGTTTCACGATGCTCGACGCAGCCGTTTCAATGCCCGTGAGTTCAAACTCAGATTCGTCCGGTGATAGTTCGGCGGAACTCAGATTCATCGCTTCCGCCAGTTGAAACGGGACAACGTTGATCACAAATTCGCCGGTGTCCAGAATATTCTGCAGCGAATCTTTCGGAGTCCCGTCGCGGCGATTGGACGGACAGAATACAAGGCTGGGCGGCTTTGCACCGACTCCCGTAAAGAAACTAAACGGTGCCAGATTCGTCACACCGGACAACGAAACCGTCGAGACCCACGCGATCGGCCGCGGCGCGATGATGCGAATCAGATGCTGATACAGCGCGGATGCAGAAATCTGTGCGGGATCAATGTTCATATCGTTGGAGCGGTCCGTCACTCAGGCCACTTTGTCCATCGGGATCAGGCGTGGAATCGCAATCCGGAGTCCGACGACGTGACCGCAATGCGCCTGCAATTCCGGAAAACTGAACCGCAGAAACCGCACCAGTTCTTCCGGAGCCGGTGACTGCAGATACTCCTTCGCGAACACGGCCATCTGCCGATCATAACCCTTCTGACTTCCCGTGTGCATGTAGCACGCACCGCCAAACCGCCGGATATCCCCGTTGAACTGCGGACTGATGTGGTACAGCTCATGAAAGACCGTGATCATCTTTTCTTCAAACGAAAGGTTCAGGAATCGCGGAAGAAAGAACGTCAGAATATACAGCGCCTCGCGGCCCTGATGCGTCACGCGCTGCACTGTCCACAGCCGTCCGCGTCGCCGTTCGACGCTGGCTCCACCTTCAAAACGCAGCGGCGTCAGACGTGCCTGAATGCCCCATTCGACGGGCGATCGAGTCTGTGAGAATGTCACGGGAACTTCCGGCATCCGCACATGGCGGAACTCCGGATGTCGTCGACAGATATCTTCGCACAGAGCTGTCATCGCCCGGCAAAAATCGAAATGTTGCGCCACGCTGGTTACTCTCCCGGTCCTTCGGAAGTTCAATCATCACAAGATTTCCACGAATACCTGCGACGCAGGGTAGATCGACGCTCAGTTTCCGACAAGGTTAAACAAGGACTCATTTCCAACTGCGGCGAGTATAACCTAGTGTTCGGTCAGTCGTGGCTTGATGGATCGGGTGGCCGGGGCTGGACTGAGCGGAGCGAAGGAAGCTCAAAAATAGTGGCGAGTGGTTAGTGGTTAGTGGTGAGGGTGGCCGGGGCTGGACTGAGCGGAGCGAAGGAAGCCCCGGGGTTTCGGGCTCGTGCCCTCCAACCCCGGCCACCCATCAATCCATTGCTGACAGAGTACCAGGCCGATCGTTGACGTGCGTATGTTTTTCACTTTTGGGCGGTTCTTGTGTGGTCGCTGTTTTCATGGATTGAGTTGCCCCTGCTGCGTCGGGAACTGCTCGAAGCGTCCCAAAAGCGGCGAACGTACGCGCTGCGGACGCTGATCGCCGT
This sequence comes from Candidatus Kuenenia sp., assembly GCA_043737515.1. Classification (GTDB taxonomy): domain Bacteria; phylum Planctomycetota; class Planctomycetia; order Planctomycetales; family Planctomycetaceae; genus SXXK01. Next base: position 2,671 of record JAYTAK010001055.1, read on the forward strand.
TATCCACGTCGTGGGCTTTCTGCTGTATTACTTCAGCGTCTATTCGCGGCGCGGTTCGATCAGGCAGTTTTCGGGCGAAGGCCGCGATGCGGTTTACATTCAAATCATGATCGACATCTTTGCGATCGTGCTCCTGTTGCCAGCGATGGCGTGCTCAGCAATCTCCGGCGAACGGGAAAAGCAGACTCTCGGCCTGTTGCTCATTTCACGTATCCGACCGTTTGCGCTGGT
>JAYTAK010001056.1:0-6616 GCA_043737515.1 Candidatus Kuenenia sp.
TGATCATTGTGACGGCGGCTCCGGTTGTGGGCTGGATTGTCAGCGCCTGTATTCGGAGCACGGTGATTTTACCGCGTCCATTTGTGTGGTACGGGCATGGATTGTCGTTTGCGATGTGGTGCCTGAGCGTGATCATGGTGTTGAGTATCGGGCATTGGATGCTGCGGCGCATTGATCAACGTGTCGTATGGGATGCGTTCTGGCTGGGGCAGGCAATGGCGTGCATGATCGTGTCCATTTGGGAGCCGGAATTCAGCCACCTGTTTTCGGTCCCCGGCGGCATGGCCCTCGTACTGACTTTGGCCGTGCGATCCATTCCGCTGCGCACGCTGCTGGGAACGGCATGCGCGGGCATCATTCTGATTCCCATGCAGCACCTGCTCTCGATCGCGCTTGGTCCTGCCTCAGGACTGCTGTTGTTCCCGGCGTTTGCTCTGATCGCCCTGCCGATGCTGCCCGCCATGGGAAAACGCGAGGCCGTCGCTTGATTCTCTGAGCAAAAAAGGCCGTGGACGGGGCGCAGACCGGCAACTCCGTCCCGTGCAGTCGGCGCAGCTCCGGCTTTTCATCAAGCCGCTCCAAATGCGATTGCGGAGATAGAGGAATGAAGCAAATGGATTTGATTCTTGCTTGTGCAGGACGAGATGAGTAGGATTTGGGCGAAGGAAATCCAAAATGGTTAACCGATCCATCGCAATAGTTTTGATTCTGGCTGTGCTGGCCTGCCCGATCTGGTGCAGCGTCGGACTGTGCCAGAGTCTGCATTGCGGCTCGATGGAGAATTCGTCATCGAAGGTTGGTTGTGCGATCGAAGGTGCGACTCAGCGGTGTTGCTGTTGCCAGCAGGAATCTTCGAATAACGACGAACAGATTCCGAGCCGTTGTCCGCGCGAGTCGTCCTGTCAGGGTGTCTGCGGCGGTGCGGTGTTCGAGAAGCCGTGTGAGTTGACCGCAGTTGAGGCGGCGTGCGTTCCACTTCCGGTCTTGTGCGATGAACTTCAGCCGCGTGGTCTGATGGCTGCTCTGTGCGGGCATCGCGGGTACGAACTCTGCGGCGATGACCCGCTCGATGGGCGGCAACTTCGTATCCTGTATCAGTCGTTTCTGTGCTAGAGAGTTCCGAGCCGGGAATTCCGAGTCGAGGCATTTCGGTGCCCCATTCGTCCTTTTGAATTTCTGCGGCTCCTCTCGCGCATCTCATCGCAGTGGATGCACTGCGCTGAGTTTCTCTTCGTCTGGATTCAGCAATGGGACCTTCACGACGATGTTCTTCCGTCTGCTCCCGTGGGAGTACGCAATCCGAAATCTTTTCCGTCGTCCGCTGCGAACGTCGTTGACGTTTCTGGGGCTGACCACGGTGGTTGTCCTCGTGCTGGTCGTGGTCGGGTTCATTCGCGGGCTGGAACGGTCATTGGCTGTCAGCGGTGATCCGCAGACGTCGATAGTTTTTTCACTCGGCATGGGAGAGAACCTTGAGTATTCGTCGATCCCGATGCGCACGAGTGATCTCGTTCCCGCGAGTGTCGCCGGCATTCAGCAGAGATTTGACCAGAATTATGTCTCACCGGAATTGTACCTCGGCACGGAAGTCGTGGTCAGTAATCATGAACCATCGATGGGGCTGGTTCGCGGCGTGACGCGGCCTGCGTTGCTTGTCCGGAGGCAGGTCGAAATCGAAGAAGGTGACTGGCCGGGTGCAGGCGAGGTCATGGTTGGAAGAATGGTGGCCACGAAACTTGCAGCACTCAGCGAATTGCTGGCAGTCGGACAATCGATTGCGTTCGAAGGCAGGACGTGGCGCGTGAGCGGCGTGTTTTCGGCAGGCGGCGCGGCATTCGAATCAGAGGTCTGGTGCAGACTGGATGATCTGCAACAGGCGATGAAACGACAAGATCTAAGTATCGTGGCCGTGACATTCGCACCGGGAGCAGACTTTTCGGACCTTGATCTGTTCTGCAAGGAGCGACTGGATCTGGAACTGCAGACGATGCGGGAGACTGACTACTACGCGACACTGCAAAAGGACTATGGACCAATCCGCTGGCTGGCATGGCTGGTCGTGCTTCTGGTGTCAGGCGCGGGGATTTTTGCGGGGCTGAATACGATGTATGGCTCCGTCGTCGGACGGATTCCCGAACTTGCCATGTTGCAGACAATCGGCTTCGTGCGGCGCGCGATTGTGATTGGACTGATTCAGGAGGGTGTGTTGCTGTCGGCGGCAGCGAGCCTGCTGGCGGCCTTGATTGCTTTGATCTTTGTCAACGATGCCGCAGTGCGATTCACGATGGGAGCATTCTCGCTGCGCATCGACAGCATCGCCGTCCTGATTGGTTGCTGTGTGGGGATATCGCTGGGATTGTTCGGGGCAATTCCTCCGGCAATTCGAGCTTTACGAATGCCCATCGTGGATGGGTTAAAATCGATTTGATTTCGCCGTCAGCGGCATGTCGCTGCTGACATAACTACAGGAGAATGAAATGAAACGTTGCAATTTGCTGATGTCATGTCTGAGTTTGATCATTGTCGCTGGATGCTCTGAGGGTACGCCCCCGGAAACGGCATCGACGACGAAGGGCAATTCGGCGGTCGTTGTGGATGGGACAAAATTCCTCATCACCGAAGAACCCACGGGCGCGAAGGATGTCATTGCCGTGCGTGCGTCGGCAATCGATGGCGACGATGTCGTGGTGGTCGGTCGCATCGGCGGCGGTGAGAACCCGTGGGTCGATGGACGTGCGGCGTTCACGATTGTCGATAACTCTCTGAAGGCCTGCAGCGATATTCCGGGCGACTCGTGCGAGAAGCCGTGGGACTACTGCTGCGAAACCGACAAGCTCCCGACATCGACCGCGCTTGTGAAAATCGTGGATGAAAACGGCGATCCGGTGCAGGCTGACGCGCGGGCACTTTTGCATGTGACCGAGCTGTCGCGAGTCATTGTAAAAGGCAAAGCCCAGCGCGACGACGCAGGGAATCTCACGGTTCTGGCGACTGGCCTGTATATCAAGAAGTGAGTTCAGCGATGACGACTATTGTCGATCTACGAGAACTGGCGATTGATCGTGGCGGCACGGGACAGCCGACGGTACGGACTCGGCGGCATGTCCTGACGCGCTATGTGATTCCGCTGATGCTCGTCTCTGGCTTTTTGTCGCTGGTGGCGTGGGCGTCGTGGGACATCATGTTTCCTCCTCGATCGGTCACCGTCATTCCTGTATTCTCTGCAACATCGGTCGTCCAGCAGGCCGGGACGCCGCTGTTCAAAGCTGCGGGATGGATTGAGCCTCGTCCCACGCCCGTGCGCGTGGCGGCGCTGGCACCGGGCGTCGTCGAGCGTCTGTTGGTTGTTGAAGACCAACCAGTGCGAGCCGGCGAAGCGATTGCGGAACTGGTGAAAGACGACGCGCGGCTGATTCACGAACGCGCTTTGGCAGATCTGCATCTGCGCGAGGCGGAATTCACGGAAGCTCAGGCCACGCTGACGGCTGCGGCGATGCGCTTCAAACAGCCAGTACATCTACAGGCGGCTCTCAGCGCAGCAGAAGCGACGCTGGCGAAGTTCGAGACTGAACTGAAAAACCTGCCGTATGAAACTCGTCGCGCAGAAGTGGACTACGAAGTCGCAAGCAAGGATTACGCCGTCAAGCTGGCGGGGCGGGACGTCTTGCCGGGAATCAAACTGGATCTGGCCAAAGGCAAAACGGACTCGTCCAGGGCTCTCGTGGAAGAATTGAACACACGTCTGAGTTCCCTCACGAAAGAACGCGCGGCGTTAACTCAGTGGCGCGATGCACTGCACACGCAACTGGAACTCCTGATCGACGAAATCAAGGCCCGGGATGAAGCCGAGGCGAAGTTGAAAGCAGCACAGGCCCGCATCGAACTGGCACAGGTGGCAGTTGCTGAGGCTCGGTTGCAGTTGGATCGCATGACGATTCGTGCTCCGATTGATGGGCGCGTCTTTCGTTTGATTGGCCAGCCGGGGACGCGTCTGGACAGTGGTTCCAGCCAGTTGACAGGGCAGGACGGCAGCACAGTGGTCACCATGTTTGATCCCCAAATGCTGCAGTTGCGTGTCGATGTTCGCTTCGAGGACATTCCCAGGGTTGGATTGGATCAAACAGTTGAAATCGATAATCCGGCTCTCGCGTCTCCGATCACCGGCAGAGTGCTGTTCATCAGTTCCGAAGCCAACATTCAGAAGAACACATTGCAGGTAAAAATCGAGATCCCCGATCCTCCGCCCGTCTTTAAGCCGGAGATGCTTGTCGATGTGACGTTCCTTGCTCCGCAGGTACTGGAACGTTCCTCCGAGGCCACACAGGAACTCAAACTCTTTGTGCCGCAGCAACTGATCCAGCAGGGCGAAGGCGGTTCCTTTGTCTGGATCGCAGATCAGTCGGAGGGAATCGCCCGCAATGTCGCCGTCCAGACCGGGGCAGTCGGAGGCGACGGTTTGATCGAAATCAAGAGCGGCGTGACGATCGCCAGCCGAATTATCTCCGGCGGAATCGAAGGACTTCGCGAAGGCGATCGCATCAGAGTGATCAGCGAAGACACGTCACTCGGTGCACTGACTTCCAACCAGCCGCGAGACCGCTCAAAGACACTGAATCGACTGCCGACAGGAGAAAGCAAACATGGCTCTCATTGAAATCCGGAATGTGACGAAGCAATATCGGAAAGGCGATGAGACAATCACGCCGCTCGATGACGTGTCGCTGGATATTGAGCAGGGTGAGTTCATCTCATTGATGGGAGCCAGCGGCACAGGCAAATCCACGCTGCTGAACCTGATTGCCAGTATCGACAGGCCGAACAGCGGTCGCATCGTGATCGATGGTGTCGATATTACGCAGCTTTCTCGCACAAAACTGGCCAACTGGCGAGCCGCGAATCTGGGATACATCTTCCAGTCACACAGTCTGGTTCCCGTGTTGACGGCCTACGAAAATATCGAACTTCCCTTGCTGCTCCTGCCCATGTCCAGCCGCGAACGCCGCAGACGAATCGAGATCGCGCTGCATGCGGTCGACCTGATGGATCGGGCGGATCATTATCCGCGTCAGATGTCCGGCGGACAGGAGCAACGTGTCGGGATTGCGCGTGCAATCGTTGCGCATCCGAGGGTCATTGTGGCGGACGAACCGACCGGCGATCTTGATCCCGTCACGTCTGACCAGATCCTCGACTTGCTCAAACGCCTGAATGAACAACTTCATGTCACATTGCTGATGGTAACGCACGACGCCGACGCTGCGATGATTGCGCATAAACAGTTTCAACTCAATCGCGGCAGACTTGTGCAGACGGGCGGCAATCGCGTCGAATCCGCCGCCGGTCGGCCAATACAGGAAGTCGCAGGGTAGAGCCATGTTCAAGTTTCTGCCGTACACTCTCAAAACCCTGTGGCGCCATCGTTCACGCACAATCCTGACGGTGAGCGGTTCGGCCGTCGCTCTGTTTGTCTTCTGCTTTGTGGGGGCCGTGCAGGAAGGCATGAACGATCTGCAGAGGCGACAGACTGCGAAGGGATCGTTGATTACATTTCAGGCCAATAAGTTCTGCCCTGCCACGAGTCATCTTCCCCAGGACTATGACTCAAAGATCGCCCGGCTGGACGGCGTGAAGGAAGTCTTTCCGGTGCAGGTCTTCACGAACAACTGTCGTGCGAGCCTGGATGTTGTTGTCTTCTATGGAGTGCCGGCTAAAAAGCTCCAACTGGCTCGTGACTTCAATCTGATTTCAGGCACCTGGGCAGAATTCGAACAGCATCAGGATGCCGCAGTCGTTGGAAAGGCGGTTGCTTCCCGGCGGGGCATCAAGGTTGGCGACAAGTTTTCCATCGGCGATCTGAGCGTGAATGTGGCGGGTATTTACGACAGTGATGATCCTGCTGAAGAGAACTACATTTATTCTCATCTTGAGTTTTTGCAACGCAGTAAAGGCATGAACCTTGTGGGAACTGTGACTCAAATCGAAGTGCTGTTGAATGCAGGCGTTGATCCCATCGCAAAGTGCGACGAGATCGATGCGATGTTTCGGGGCGGTCCGGTCGAAACAGACACTCGTCCAAAGGGCGTCTTTCAGGCAAAGGCTTTGGGAGACCTGACGCAATTGATCGGAATGGCGCATTATCTCGGATATGCGTGCGTCGGCCTTGTGCTGGCACTGGTCGCCACGACGACGATCATGTCAGTCGAGGATCGGCTTAAGGAACATGCCGTTCTGCAAACGCTGGGCTTCACGGGGACACGCGTTTTTCTGCTGGTCATGAATGAAAGCGTCCTGTTGAGCATCGCTGGCGGCATCGTCGGTGTCGGAGCGGCGATGTTGATGCTGCAACTGTGTAGCTTGTCTGTGGGAGCGGAAGCCGTCTCGATAGCATTCACTCCTTCATTTCGCCTCGCCCTCACCGGCGTAGTCGTCTCTGCCATCGCTGGAGTCATCGCCGGGATTGCTCCCGCATGGCACGCTTCGAAAACAGAAATCGTGTCGGCACTCCGGCAAGCCTGAAGAACGTGCCTCACGGGCAGGGTTGTGGCAACTCGGTGCAAGGCTGCGATTCCTGTAGCTTGGACATTCATGTCCGAGATATTGACCAAACAAGGTCGCA
>JAYTAK010001057.1:0-2897 GCA_043737515.1 Candidatus Kuenenia sp.
TCCAGGATGAAGAGTTTGCCCGTGATGTCTCGCTGGAGGCAGAGTGGTCGAATGATTTTGGGCCGCCGACATTTTATCCGATCTACTTCAACGAAAACTCGGCGTGGCAGCGGCGGCGAGACGAACCCGTGGTGCCGATTGTGCTCACGTTCCCGGAGACTCAGTCGCAAAGACTCAGGCTGACCATAGCCGATTATCGCAACAAGCCACTGACCCTGACCTCTGTGCGCGGCAGTGCGGCCGCACGCCAGATCATTTTTGAACAGCCTGCTGATTCGAAATTGCCGTTGCAGCTCTATTTCGGAAATGAGGACGCAGAAACGGCTAACTACGATTTCGCCAGAAATCTGCCTGAGGCACTGCCAGTCGTTCCGGTTCGGGCAACGCTCGGAACGGCCGAATCGAATCCACAATATGTTCCGTCTCCGAAAGCCTTTACCGAGCGATTTCCCGCACTGATTTACATCGCACTCGGATCGGTCAGTCTCGTCCTTGGTGCTGTGATCATGAACCTGTCGAAGGCTGCTATTGCAAATCACGATGCAACATCGGCTGAGTGAGATGCGTGGCGCGGTATCCATGCTTGTAGCGCGCCCCGCCGAGATGAGCCTTCCGGTTCGACGTTCGCATAACAAGCCGGCATCCCCGTTCACACGCCTTTGCACGGCTTTACCCGGAATCACGGTTTCCGGTGGCGAACGTGAGAGAACAAGGCATCGTCTCGACGGAGCGAGATGGAGATCGGCATGCCTTTACCGTCACGGTGTTTACAAGTCACCAACCTGGCTACCAACAGCATCTGCAAGTGCTTCTTGATCACGTTGATTTGTTTGGAATTCAATGGATCAATCTGAATCGTTCGCGTCTCGAAGTCACGACCCTTGAAAAGGAGGGCAGGGGAATGGGGACAGAGGAATAAATACATTTTTGACACAGGGAACGCCGCTCCTTTCCAGGGAGTGCGACATTTCCAGCCGAAATCCGCGTTGAACGATCGCCACGACAAGGCCGAAAAATGAATGCGGAGTCCACACTGCAGACTCCCGGATGGCCACGGCAATCTGAATGGCTCGCCGAAATCCCACGGCACTCCGTACCACTGGATTTCCAGCGGTGCCAGTCCTGCTCGTTCGCCCAGCCTCAGCCATGGCGGTTGTTCGCGGGACAACATCGAGTAAGATTCCCCAGTACACACGGCACGCAAACGCCGCATCACTGTGGAGATCACGGCGAAGGCTTCAGTACGAGAAAGAATTGCAAATTGGTCTCAGGCAAACCGGTTTCAGAACTCTATCAGGAAGTCACCCGAGCAGCGATTCTTGGCCTTGCGGTGAATCTGTTGCTGAGTGTTGTCAAGCTCGTCGGCGGCATCATTGGGAACTCGTTTGCCCTGATCGCGGATGCCGTGAATTCGATTGGCGACGTTGTGACAACAATTGTCGTGCTCTTTGCACTTCGCGTTGCGCAGCGCCCGGCGGATGCCGAACATCCCTATGGCCTCCATCATTGCCAATGCGTGGGATCACCGCAGCGATGCGCTGTGTGCCCTCGCCGTGCTGATCGGTCATCTGGTCAAGGATCGATTGCTCGAAGAGTTTCCGAATCTGCGAGATGTTCTGGTTCACCTGGAGCCATTTCCGCATCCGCACGACGATCGCACGTCCTGCGGAACGTCGATATGATCACACCACCGCGAAATTAACGTAACTTCCTTGATGTGCGGGTGTCCGAACATCCGCTGATGGCACAGTCGCAGCTTCGCTGACGCCGGAAACCAGAGTCCGGCTGATGCTGGGAGTCGGCGATGATTTTGTCAATGCATCCGCCAGTTCGTGTTGGAACTGGGAGTCGGGTTTGCGTTCGTCGGCCAGCAGCATCCGCTCGAAGTCGGCGGCGAAGAGTTTGTGATCGACCTGAAAATGCCTGACACGAACGACTTCCGAGTGCGGATTGGCCACCGCCGGGCATGCCCCGGCTGAGCCATGACTGGGCAGCTACCGACGCCGAACGCTCTCGACAGTCAGCTCTCCGTGGGGCTTGTCCCCACGGAAGCAACGACTGCGAAGCGGCTCAGTCATTCGCTCCGTTGGGACAAGCCCAAACGGGGGCGAAGGCCAAGGCGCAGTGGCGTGGTAGCTGGACCGTCACGGCTCCGTTGGGGCAAGCCCAACGGGGGCCTCGCGCGTTCGCACCTGGAATTCATTCGCGTCAGGAAAATGCAGCCGTTCGAGCCTGACCTCGACCAGAGAAACCCATTACTGGCTGCGATTGCTCGTGGCCTCGAAAGTGATGACCGAATCGCGGCTGTCCAAACTCATCGACGAGTCCAACCAACTGATCGCCATCCTCAGAACAATCATCAAGAAAACCAAAGAGGGCATGAAATGATTTCACACTTCACTCTTCACCCTTCACTCTTCTTTCCGATGCTCGCACCGTACAAGGGGCGAGTCTACAATCCGTGCTGCGGCTCAGTCGGCATGTGCGTGCAGTGCGAAGAGTTCGTCGAAGTGCATGTCAGGCGGATCGGCACCTCGCTGCTTACGCAACGGCTGTCGGGCGAGATTCGCGTGGTCAAGGCCGAGCGCATTGTTGGAGAACTGTGGGATGAGTGATTTGAGATTCAAGCCGCAGGCGATCATGAAAATGGCCATTGAGGCGATGCGTCAGTCAGTTGACGAATCACGAGGTGACGGCAAGGCCACTCCGAAGGTGGGAGCAGTTCTGCTCAAACCGGGTTCTGGAATTGCCGACAGGGCCTATCGCGGTGAACTTCGCGATGGTGATCACGCCGAGTACACCAGGGCGATTGCGTGCTAAGTCATTATCCGAAGAGGACTTTTGCGAGGTAGTCCGTGTCCCAGGCGGCGAGTAGTCGTTTATTTTTAATACCCAGC
>JAYTAK010001058.1:0-2897 GCA_043737515.1 Candidatus Kuenenia sp.
TCTCGAACCGCTTCGCGGTAAAGCACACAATTCACAACGACATCCTTCACATCACCATGCTCGCCATCGACATCACTCGCGCACTTAATTTGTCGATGAACCAAGATATCTCGGCCCTCTGGGCCTGAATCGCGCAACTTCAAAGACCTTGGTTCGGGGCCAACGGATGCGGCCGCCTTACGAGATCACATCCGCAATCACTTTTCCATGCACATCGGTCAGTCGATAATCGCGGCCCTGGAATCGGTAGGTCAACTGTTCGTGGTTGAATCCGAGCAGGTGCAGAATCGTGGCTTGCAGGTCATGCGGTGTGACTTTGTTTTCTACGACGCCAAATCCCAGTTCGTCGGTTTGGCCGTAGTTGAAACCACCTTTGATACCGCCGCCGGCCATCCACATCGTAAAACAGTCCGGGAAATGATCGCGGCCGAGAACAGCGCTGGCGGCGGTTCGGCCTTCTCGAAACGGCGTGCGGCCGAATTCGCCGCCGCAGACGATCAGAGTGTCTTCAAACAGTCCACGCTGTTTCAGGTCTTCGATAAGTGCGGTGATTGGTTTGTCGGTCGCCGCCCATTTATTGGTCAACCCATCCGTCAGTCCTGAATCCGCGCTGGTGCCGTGGAAATCCCAGCCCCAGTCAAACAGTTGCACGAAGCGAACGCCCTGCTCTACTAGTCGTCGAGCCAACAGGCAGTTATTCGCGAAACTTGATTCGCCTGGCTTGGCTCCATAGGCATCCTGTGTTTCCTTCGTCTCCTTTGTGATATCCATGACTTCCGGCACGGAGGCCTGCATGCGATACGCGAGTTCGTATTGTGCAATGCGTGTGATGGTTTCCGGATGGCCGAGTTCCTGTGCCTGCAACTGGTTGAGTTCTTTCAAGGCATCCAGCGATCTGCGACGGATCGCACGATCCATGCCGGCAGGGTCCGAAACATACAGCACCGGGTCACCTTTGGAACGGCACTGCACGCCCTGAAACACGGATGGCAGGAATCCGCTGCCATACGAGTTCGCTCCGCCATTCGGCTGGACACCGCTGCTGATCAGCACCACAAATCCTGGCAAGTCCTGGTTTTCCGTCCCCAGTCCGTACGTGACCCACGATCCCATTGAAGGCCGGCCTGAACGCGGCGATCCCGTGTAGATCAGCAGCTCCGCCGGAGCGTGATTGAACTGGTCGGTATTCATCGAATGAATGAAACACATGTCATCAGCGACGCGATGAAAATTCGGCACGGCATCGGACAGCCATGTTCCCGATTGACCGTGCTGCGTAAACGTCCGCGGTGTGCCGAGCAGTTTCGGCACGCCCGACGTGAACGCAAATGTTCGTCCTTTGAGAAACTCATCCGGGCAGTCCTGTCCCGTGCGTTTCACCAGTTCCGGTTTGTAGTCGTAGATGTCCAGATTCGGCGGCGATCCGGTGAGATGCAGATAGATGACGCGCTTCGCCTTGGCGTCGAAATGCGGCTTTCGTCCCTCCAGCGGCGTGGTGGGATCAATGGGGATATCCGCCTGAGCCAGTGCGCCGTTGAGAGATGACAGCGCAATCGCTCCCAGTCCAATCCCGGATGACGAAAGGAAGTGGCGCCGCGTCTGATGTTGCAGTTGCGTGAATTTGTTGTTCATAACGAAGAACCCTGGCACTAGCGGAGTGTTGATTTTAAGTGGGATAAGCTTCCAGCTTGTCAATGCGTTTAGAAAAACGTTGAGTTTTCTTTGCTCAATGCCAGACTGAAAGCCTGGCCCATGCGGAATTCAGGCTCAATCTACCGACCGCCAGCCCCGCAGTCTGAAACGCGGCATCAGGAGCATACCAGCAGTTTCGATTGCGAACCAGGGAAAACCGAATCCGACAGCGTACCTTGTCGCGAGCCCGGGCATTGAGATTGTTCAGGAAATTCCTGACTCTACCGTATTCTATGTGCTCAATGTCTGAAGCACGAATCGACTCGAATGCCAGCAAATGTGAATCATTCCATTCGTGTCTATATGTACTACTAACGGCTGAATTCTTGTTGTGCCGCGAAGTCTATCAGCTTGCTCCTGACCGAAGGTGGGGCGGGTGCGGCAAAAACATAGGTGACAGAAACATGCATCTTGGCGCGGGATTCGCCCGCAACGGAATAGGGTCTGTGCATGAATGAAACACCGATCCCATACTCGAATTCTTTCATCCGCAGTCCGGCCTTGCCATCCGCAGGAAACCCTTCAAGGCCGTTGTCCTGCGGATGGCAGAGCCGAACTGCGGATGTAGAACCAGCATGTTCGGCGTCGGGTTGGTAGCTTCCCAGTTGTCGCTCCGACCGGGACAAGTCGGCGGAAGCGTTGTCAGTCTTCCATGATCGGCAGCAGGCTGTTGCGGTCGCGTTCCAGAATGAGGCAGCGACCTCCGTCCGCAAATTCGCAGAGATTCATGTACACGCGCATCAGCAACAGGCCGCGACCTGTGGGACGCTCGATGAATTCTTCCTGTGTGGGATCGGGGACCGCTTCGGGATCAAATCCAGCGCCCTGATCCTGAATTTCGATGCGAATCTTAAGGCCATCAATCCGAAAGGCCACGCGCACCAACTTGGACACGTCCATTTGGTTTCCGTGCTTGATGGCGTTTGCCAGACCTTCTTCAAACGCCAGCCGCACGGCAAAAACATCACGCACCGAATAGGAGAAGCGTTCCATCAACTGCACGATTCTGTCCTGCAATGGCAAACCATTGGGAAGACTGCTGGGGATGCTCGTTTCGAATTCGACAGGTTCAGTCATAGCGCATTCGAAGCCGCAAGAAAACAACAGCACGTTTCACAACACGGCCTGCCACGAATTCCCGAAACAGCAGCGCGCGAAAGGCAGGTAGTCAGCCGGAGGGCGTTAGCCCCCGGTTTTTTTCGAAA